>JAFGAG010000029.1 GCA_016933785.1 Coriobacteriia bacterium
GCCAACTCGAAGCCGGGCACGTACTCATAGACGATGTGCCGGCCATCCATCTCCGGCTTGGTCTGACTCGGAGCTACTCCGAGAGGAACACTGCCTCCGGCGATCACCTGCTCCGAGAAGGTGGGTGCCGCTCCTGCAGGCGTCACGGCGAACGCCACTGCCGCGATGAGACACGTGACCAGGACGGTCCTTACACCCTGAGAAACGCTCATGAGACACCCCCCGCGCCCGGGCCGCTTCTGCGCGGCCATATGAGACAACACACCCAGGGGGCTCCCGGGTACACCGAGAGGCGCGATCGGACAGTGGGGCACGGCGCAAAGAAGCCCGGCGGGCGCAGCGCCCCCACCGGGCTTCCGAGAGAGCGATGCCTAACGGCCGGTGGCGTACCCGGCGTCCACGTGCAGCACGGTGCCCGTCACGTATGACGCTGCGTCCGATGAGAGCCACAGCGTGCCCTGCGCGATCTCCTCAGGCTGCGCAAAGCGGTTCAGAAGGCTGAGCTGCGGCGCGTAGGTCACAGGATCGAGGCCGAACTGCTCGAGCGCGCCACGGAGCATCGGCGTGTCAACGGCGCCGGGGGCGACGCTGTTGACGCGGATGTTGTGCGGGCCGTACTCCATCGCCGCGGTCTTGGTGAGGCCCCAGACAGCGTGCTTTGCTGCCACGTATGCGGGCGTGCCCGGCTGCGGGCGGAAGCCCGAGACGGACGAGATGTTCACGATCGAACCGCCGTCGCCCTGGGCAAGGAACTGCTGGAGCTCGTACTTCTGGCACAGCGCGGTGCCCTTGAGGTCCACCGACATCAGGCGGTCCCAGTAGTCTTCATCGAACTCGGCGGAGAAGCCCTGGTCCGGCGTGATCGCGGCATTGTTGACGGCGCAGTCCAGCCGGCCGAAGACCTTTACGGTCTCGGCGACCATGTTCTGCACCTGCTCGGACTTTGAGATGTCGACCTTCACGAAGTGCGCGGTACCGCCTGAGGCGTTGATCTCGTCGGTGACCTTCTGGCCGAGCTCTTCGTTGTAGTCCGCGACGACCACCTTGGCGCCCGCCTCTGCGAACAGCTTCGCGGTCGCTTCGCCCATGCCCATCGCGGCACCGGTGATGATGGCTACCTTGTCCTGCAGTACTGGAAACGTCATGGCAAACCCCTTCTCCCTTGGAACAGAACACCCCAGACTCGGGGCACTCTGGAACGATAGCGTCCTCGGGTTTGTAACTGCAAGTCACAATGTTTGATAGTTGAGCGGTCATCGAAGACCGTCACGCCCATGAGGCATCCGCTAGCATCCACCGCCATGCCAGCTCGACCCGAATGGTCACTCGAGCGCGAGGGGCTCGTCTGTGCGACCTATGGCTTATCCAGCGGGACGACCGGGCTTCCGACGCTACTTGACCCGTATCGCATTCCACTCGAGGACGGGTCTGTAGGTGTCGGTCTCGTGGCCCGCGATCGTATCGCCCGAGAGCGTGCCTGAGTACGTGGACACGCCACCCGGCTCGCCCGGAAGGATGCCCGAGTACTCGTGCACGATCGTCACCGCGTCGCCCTGGAGTGTGATGGTATAGCCCTCCGGATCGCGTCTTCCCTGTATGGCGGCGATCGCATAGCCATCGCCGACGCGGGCGACCTCGAAGGTGATGGTGGCGCCTGTCAGGAATGGCTGAGCGCCCTCTCCGATCCCGGGCCAGATCTCAGGGTACTGCCACGTGCCGACGAGAGGATCACGATCGAGGGTGATCACACTCGCGGCCCCGTTGTCCTCACGGGTGACGACGATCGTGCCCTTCCCTTCGGGGAGCGTGACACCCCAGCTGACCGCGCCGGGAGCCGAGACCGACTGTGCGGGCTTGCCGCTGATCGAGTTGTTGCCACCGGTGACCGAGATGGTCAGCTTCGTACTCCCCGAAGCAGCTCCTTGGATGATGCCCTTGACGGTGTACGCGCCCGGCTCACCGGTGATCGCCACGGCATCCACGAAACCGCCGCTCTCCATTTCCTCGGCTGTCAGTTCGCGCAGCCCCTCGGCCACGCGCTTCTGGTTGATGGCCTTCAACACCGCCTGGTCGATGGCGAGCACCCGACCGCCGACGGAGGCTGGTGTCGCCACTTCGTTGCCGCCGGTCTTGATCGCGGTGCGCGCGGTCTCCGTGAGCAGACGCTTGATGTCAGCCGCCGTGAGCTCGGGGTCGATGGCCTTGAGCATCGCGGCGGCCGCTGCCACCTCCGGACTTGCGAAGCTCGTGCCGCTCGCCTCGACGGAGCCCCCGTTGGCGTCCAACCCCACGGAGACGTTCGTGCCGGTGGCGGCAATATCGACGACGTAGTGATCGCCCGCGATGGTGGTGTAGCTTGCAGGGTTCCCGTCGTTGTCGACGGCGGCCACGGTCAGTGTGTTATCGAGAGGATGGCCGCACGGGAAACTCGTGCGGTTGTCGAGGGCGGTCTGATGCGTGTTGCCGGCTGCGAAGACGAAGAGCACGTCGTCGTGCTCGGTGGCCATCTTCTCGAAGAACTTCTTGTAGGCGGCCGCCACATCAGGATGGCAGAGATCGGCTCCCCAGGAGCAGTTGATGACCGTGGCGCCGTTCTTGACCTGGTTCTGGATCGCGACAAGGTTCCCGATCGCATAGGTCTGGCCATCGCTCAGGACCATCTTTGCCGGGTCGTCGGGGTCGGGGGTGGTCGTCGTGATCCCGTAGTTGCCCGACCGCTGATTGGTGACCGAGAGAGTAAGCTTCTCGCCAAGTGGACCCGCGATGCCGGCAGGACCACCGTTGTCGGGGTCCCCGGCGATGATGGTCGCCACGGCGGTTCCATGGCTGCCCGCTTTGTTGGTCTTCCCGTTCTTGATGCGGGGGCCTCCGAGCTTGCCGTTCTCCTCCCCGTCGGGATACTCGATCTTGACCTTCCCGCCGAACTCACTCTCGGCACCTTCTCCGCGGATGTAGAGACCGTCGTCCACGACGCCCACGTTCACCTCGCCCAGCTCGATGCCGGAGCCCTTGATGTACGTCCACGCCTTACTGACGCCGAGGGTCTCGTAGTTGCCGCCGGCCGCGCCCGCGTACATCGGGTCGGCGTACGGGTCCTGCCGCACGCCCCAGACCTCCAGGCGGCTGTAGGCCTGATTGTTGGGGAATGCGAGGGCGATCTTGTCGTTGGCCCGGGCCGTGTCGAGCGCTGCGACCAGATCATCGGCGGTGGTGGCAGGGAATTCGATCTGGTACAGATCGATGAACTCCACCTCGCCGACGATCGCCCCGCCGATCTCCTCGGCGTACTTCTCGGCATCCGTGCGGCTCGCACCCTCGACCAGAGAGATGCCGACCTGGTTGGCGGGCACAACGCCCCACTCGGTCTGCACGTGCAGAGCGGGATCGGGGAGTTTGACCTCCGCCGTGCCCAGTCCAGGCACTCCACCTCCGGTGCCTCCGCTCAGAAGGCGCGACACCGCCAAGCCGCCGCCACCGAGCAAAACGACCACGCCAACGACGACCGCGGCGATCATGAGGCCCTTTCCGCCCGTGCGGGGCGGCACCGAATGCGGAGCCGTGGCTTGCTGCGGTGCGTACTGCGGCTGCACGGGGACGGTCTGCGACATCGCGGGTGCCGGCTGCGGCTGTGCGGGGAACTGCGACGCAAGCTCAGTGACCGCCCCGACGGCGCGCCACTCGGTCCACGAGGGATGCCACACGAGGTCGGCCGCAACGAGGTCTCCCGTGCGGGCGAACTTCACGAGATCGGTCCACGGGTACGGCCCGTTGTCGACCGCGAATCCGCTCTTCCGGACGTACCACCCCAGGCTCAAGTCCGCCACGCTCATCGCCCCCCGCCACCGTGCGATACACGTCAAGCCCGATTATCACACGGCACTTCGCACAGGCCTATCCGACGTGAAGCACGCCACCGAGCACGAGCGCGGCCGTCGTCATCGACACGATCGCCCACAGGACCACGCCCATCAACAGCGGCCGGGCGCCCACCGTGCGGAGGGATCCCGGCGTGAGCGTAGCACCGACCATGAAGAGCGTCGGAGTCATGAGCGTCTTCCCGAGTCCGGCGAGCGCGCTCCACAGCCCCGGCGCGGGCACGAGCCATGCGATGACCGAGGCTGCCACGAAGCCGATGAGGAACCACTGGACCTTCGCCGCGGCGCCATCACCGCCACGTAGCCTCGCGGCCACAAAGGCCACCGGCGCGATCCAGAGAGCACGCGTGAGCTTCACCACAGTGGCAAGGCCGAGCGCCTCGCTGCCGTAGGCAGCAGCGGCCCCCACCACGCTGCTCGTGTCGTGGATCGCAATGGCCGCCCACAACCCGAACTGCTGCTGGGTCATGCCCAGAAGACGGCCAATCCACGGGAACAGGAGGAGCGCCACACCGTTAAGCACGAACACCACCGAGAGCGACACGGCCGTCGATACGGGCGAAGCTCCGATCGCGGGTGCGACCGCGGCGATCGCGCTACCGCCGCAGATGGCCGTTCCCGCTCCGATGAGGGTACTCACCTCACGTTCGACGCGCATGAGGCGGCCGAGTAGCGCCGCGAGTACGAGCGTGGCGGACACCGTGAGCAACGTCATGCCTGCCGAGGAGACGCCTACCTGGGCGACCGCGCCGATCTGCATGCCGAATCCGAGGAGCACGACCGATGCCTGGAGAAGGCGTTTGGACCAACGCGCCGGATGCAACTCCTCGGGCGCGCCGATGAGGATGCCCGCGATCAGGCCGGCGAGCAGGGCGATCGCGGGAGACGCTCCCACCAGAGCAAGGATCGCAGCTGCCGCGATCCAGGCGAAGGGGTGCGTGAGCGCTGGGGATATGCGGACTCGATGAGACACGGGGCATAGTGTCACCCGTGCCGGTCCGACCGTCCACACCGGTTCGGGAATCGGTGGTTTCCGATCCGCGAATACCTCGAGCTACACGGAGACCGTCTCGGGCTCCGGCGTCTCAGCACCATCGGCGATCTGCGGAAATGCGCTCAGAACCATCTCGACCAGCTCGTCGACCGGACGGGCGAGCGCGTCGGTCACCGGGATGCCAAGTTCGAGTTCGTAGAGCGCGATCGCCGCCGTGATGTCGGCGTCGGTCATGTTCTCGTGGTTGATAGTCAAGCCGATGACACGCGTATCCGCGAACGTCTCGATGAGGCGGATCTCCACTGCAGGCGGTGGGATCGAGAGTCCGTCGAAGTCGCAGCGGATGAGCCGCGCGGGAGCGTGCTGCAGAATGACGCCCTGGGGCTGACTGCCGCGCAGGATGAAGCCCGATGAGAGGTACGCTGGGTGGCCCAGTGCACTCTGCCCCTCGATGATGATCACGTCGGGCCGCTCGGCCTCGGACGCGCTCAGCACGGCGCCTTCCATCTCGCCAGCGCAGAACTGGCTCGGCATGGCGTCGAGCGCCACACCGTAGCGCGCGCCCTGGATGAGACCGGTCTGACCGGTCGCGATCATCACCGCCCGGATGCCCCGGTCGTTGAGCGCCTGCGTGAGTATCGTCGCGGTGGTCCGTTTGCCGTTGGCGCAGTCGGTCCCGAGAATCGCAATGCGAGGGCACGCGACCTGTGCGATCCGACCATCAAAGAGCCGGAGGTCCTTCTTCTTGCGGGGCCGACGGATGTCGCGAATGTGGACGCCATGCTCGGCCTCCGCCGCTGCGAACACCGGATCGTCGCCGAGGAACTCGTGCAGCCCACTCACGATGTCCATACCGAGACTCATAGCCTCGAGCACGATGCCGCGTTCGTGGGTCGAAAGAAGACCGCTCGCAGGGGCGATCCCGAAGATGAAGACATCCGGCACCCGCCCGGACGAATCGACAGCGTGTGCGAGGTCCGAGCACATCGGTATCCCGCGCGACTTCTCCCCCAGTACCTCCCCGGCATCGAGCCCTGTCTTCTCGCTGTCGATGACCGCGACGATGCGGTATTTCTCGGAGTGCCTGACCAGGCCGTTCGCGGTCTTGCCGTCGATTGCGCCGAAGTTCGCCTCGCAGTAGACGACCGCTGTGGGGACATGCGCGACACGAGGCTCCAGATGCAGTGGTGTGGCTGACATGGCGCTCCCTGCAGAGACGGCAACCCGACCATGGAGGCCGAGATCCACGCCGCGGTCGTGTGAGCACGGCAGCAGCGCGGGGTCGCCGGGGATGCGGCTGTGAGGCTGACGAGGTATCAGCGGAATCGGGGTCGGTAGTCACGATTCGCGGAGGAACACTGATGCCGATGGCGCGGATGTCCCAGCCGATGCAGGACGAGCGCGATCTCGTGGTCGAGGGTACGCACAGTGTACCATGCGGGCCTCGGCG
The DNA here is from genome assembly GCA_016933785.1 of Coriobacteriia bacterium. Lineage (GTDB taxonomy): Bacteria > Actinomycetota > Coriobacteriia > Anaerosomatales > Anaerosomataceae > Anaerosoma. Next base: position 6,320 of record JAFGAG010000029.1, read on the forward strand.
GGATGGCCGCGAGGCCATGCCTGCGCGCTACACTGCTCGTGGGAGGTGCGTGAGATGCCCGACCGGCCGTGGTGGCAGACCGGCGTCATCTACCAGATCGCAGTGCCGAGTTTCGCTGACTCCAACGGCGATGGCTGGGGTGACCTGCGCGGCATCATCGAGCGCCTCGACCACCTAGCCGGCACGGACTCCTCGCTCGGCATCGATGCCATCTGGCTCTCTCCCATCAACGTCACACCCTTCGGCGATTTCGGCTACGACGTGGCGGACTACCGCACCATCGATCCGCGCTTCGGCACGATGGCCGACCTCCAGGACCTGCTCGTCGCATGTCACGACCGCGGTGTCCGCGTGATGATGGACCTCGTGCTCAACCACACCTCGGAGGCGCACCCGTGGTTCACGCAGTCGCGGTCCTCGCGCGACAACCACAAGCGCGACTGGTATGTGTGGCGCGATGGTCGCCCGCACCGCAGGCCACCCAACGAGTGGCTGGCCGTGGTGGAGGGGAGCGCCTGGCAGTACGACCATGCGACGGGCCAGTACTACTACCACGCGTTCCTCCCCTTCCAGCCCGACCTCAACTGGCGCAATCCCGAGGTGCGCCACGAGATGCTCGATGTCGCCCGGTTCTGGCTCGAGAAGGGCGTGGACGGCTTCCGCCTCGACCTCGTGAACTTCCTCTACGAAGACGAGCGCCTGCGCGACAACCCCCGGCGTCGGTTCGCCGTGCGTCCCTACCTCGCACAAAGACATGTCCACGACGCTTCCCAGCCCGAAAGCCTCAAGGCCGCCGCGGACCTGCGTCGGGTGGCCGATGAGTTCTCCGAGCGTGCGCTCATGGGCGAAGTGTTCACGGACAGGCCCGAGGACTGTGTCGCGTATCTCGGTGACGGCGCCGACCGGCTCCATCTCTCCTTCTACCTGGAGTTCGTGCGGCAGCGATGGAGCGCCGAGGGGTTCCGCAATGCCGTGCAGTGGCTCGAGGATCACCTGCCCGGGTGCGGCTGGCCGTGCTACTACCTCGACAACCACGACCTCGTCCGCAGCTACACGCGCCTGGGCGGCTGGAGTGCCGACGCTCGAGCACGCGTTGCTGCCACCATGCTGCTGACGCTGCGCGGTACGCCGATCGTCTACTACGGGCAGGAGCTCGGCATGGTCCAGAGCAGGATCCCGCGCGGGCGGATGCGCGATCCGGTCGGCAGGCGCTTCTGGCCGCTCCCGGTGGGACGGGATGGCGCACGGACACCGATGCAGTGGAGCGGAGACACCGGCGCGGGCTTCAGCACCGCAGAACCGTGGTTGCCGGTGGACCGCTCGTACCGCAAGCGGAATGTCGCCATCGAGGACGCGGACCCGGGCTCGCTTCTGAGCTGGTACCGGCAGCTGTTGCGGGCGCGCCGCGACCACCCGGCCCTGCGCGAGGGCTCTCTCCGGATGATCGGCGGCGCACCCCGGCATGTGTTCGCGTACACCCGCGAGTGCGAGGTCGAACGGATGGCGGTGCTGCTCAACTTCTCCGGGTGCGAGAAGGTGGTCCGTCTACCGGAAGCCACGCGCTCGTGGAGCCCGTTGCTCTCGACGGCTGGTCGCGCACAACCGTGCGGCTCGGCGTGCACACTCGCTCCACACGAGGCACTGATCCTGGAGGTCTGTTCGCGTTCCGCGTGGGTACCGACAGCGCCTGTGAGCGGGCCCTCCCGCCTCGCCCGCTGCCGGCGGGCCTGACTACCGCGCCGTGATTGTGGACATAGTACCGTTAGGGACGGGTCACCGCCCCACTGCTGGAACGGTCGGGTGAGACACGCCGGAGTGGATACGGCGTCATAGGATGAAGGGTCTGGGCGTCAACGCGTCCCAGAGGTCATGAGGGTAGTCGGGCCGCTATCCGGACGACAGGTTTCGGGTGCGGCAATCGGGTCTGATCGCCGCCCCGAACCACGGGAGCGCGTGCGCGCGCGTCTCCGCCGGAAGGAGCGACGACGTGACGACACAAACGTCCGGACGGCAGTCCGTGCATGGTACCGAACGACTCGCCCGACCGGCACGATGCATCATCGATATCGACGGTCTCGATCGTCTGAGCCGCGAGAAACGCTCGCAGCTGGAGCGGGTGACCACCCGCTTCCCGTTCAGGGCCAACGACTACTACCTGGGACTCATCGACTGGGAAGATCCGCACGATCCGATCAGGCGGCTGGTGGTTCCTGGTCTGAGCGAGCTCGACTCGTTCGGTCTGGAGGATGCCTCGGACGAGGCATCCAACACGCGGCTGCCAGGGCTCCAACACAAGTACGCCGACACGGCGCTGCTCCTGGTCACCGACCAGTGCGCGGCCTTCTGCCGGTACTGCTTCCGGAAGCGACTGTTCACCGCCGGAGGCCGCGAGACTACCCCCGAGACATCGGCAGGGATCCAGTACATCCGCGAACACCCGGAGATCACCGACGTCCTGCTCACCGGCGGCGACGCGCTTTCCTTGCCGACGGCCCACCTCGAGGAGATCGTGGAGGCGCTGCGCGCAGTCGACCATCTGCACACCATCCGGCTCGGCAGCAAGATACTGGCCTACAACCCCATGCGCGTGCTGACCGATGAGCGGCTGCAGGTGTTGCTTGAGCGCACCGCGGCGTCGGACAAGAGCCTCTACCTGATGTGCCACTTCGACCACCCACGCGAGTTCACGCCGGTCGCCAGAGAGGCGCTCGAGCTGGTTCAGAGACTCGGCGTGCAGTGCGTCAACCAATCGCCTATCACCGCTGGCGTGAACGACGATGAGCAGACGCTCTCAGAGCTGCTGCAGACCTGTACCGACCTCGGCTGCCCGCAGTACTACATCTTCCAGTGTCGTCCCACCATCGGCAATGCGTCGTTCGCCGTCCCGATCACCCGGGCACTTTCGGTGATCACATCGGCGCGCGCGCACGTGTCAGGGCTCTCCCGCCGGGCGCGATATTGCCTGTCGCATGCGAGCGGCAAGGTGGAGGTGGTAGGCATGGACGCCGACCACATCTACGCCCACTACCACCGTGCCAAGGACCCGGCCGACGAGGGCCGCATGCTCGTGTACCACCGGGACGACAAGGCCACGTGGCTCGACGACCTCATTCCCGCGGATCAGTAGTACCTACGAAGCGAGCGTCAGCCCGTGACGACCACCGATGCGCTCGTGTCGAGCGGGTTGCGACGCACCGCGAGCGAGAAGAGGTACGGGTACTGCTTCTGCAGATGCTGGACGTGATCGAGCCACTCCACCGCGATCGCTGCGTACGCCCGCTGTAGGTCGCCGTTGAGGTGGATGATGTCCGACTCGGGCAGCACCGCGAAGTCCTGCCGGAAGCCGAGCTCCTCGGAGAGATGGAAGACAGCCCAAAGCGCGTTGGTGAACGTCTCGTGCTCGAGCAGGCTCGGATTCTGCAGTAGCCCCAGCAGGAACTGCCGCTTCCCGATGATGAATCCCTTGAGTTCCCCGAGTTGTCCCGCGCTCGCGCTGAGTCCGTAGTCGTAGGCGAGGATCGCGGCCTTGGCTGATGCGTACCGGCGCGCATCCCACTCGTTGGTCACCAGGAAGTGTTCGCGAACCTCCACCGTCTCGTCGAGGGCAGAGGAACGTCGCAGCAGCTCGTCGCCCACCTCGCTGAAGAACGCGCCGATCACCATGTTGAGCTTATGCATCTTCTCCTCGTGCTCACGGCGATCGAGCAGCGAGTGGATCACGAGCGTCACCACGAGGACTTCGAGCGGCATGATCGCGATCTCGTGGGTGAGGAAGAAGAGGCCCCACTCGTGCATCGGGGTGTGGTGGAACGCGACCGAGTGCAGATAGAGCAGGACGGCACTCACCGCTACCAGCACCAGGCCGAACTTCACCTTCCAGCTGAGCTTCTTCACGGTGCGCACCTCTCTCGCCGACCGGGGGGTGCGCCCATGATACCGGACAGAGGCGGCCCGGCGTGGAGGCAAGCGCCAGACACAGCGGCTACAGCGCGGCTACGAGCGCCCCGTCGATCTCCGGATACGCGAACTCGTAGCCCGCGTCGAGCAGCTTCTGCATGGTCGGGCGTTGGCTGTAGACCATATACGGCGCCACCTCGCCGAGCACGATCTTGAGACCAAAGCCCGGAACCGGGAACCACGACGGCCGATGAAGCGCGCGCCCGAGCGCCTTGGAGAAGTCGCGCATGGTCACCGGGTTCGGCGCCACGGCGTTCACCGGACCCGAGATCTCGTCGTGCTCAATCACGAAGCGGTAGATCCCGGCCATATCGTCGAGGTGGATCCAGGGCGTCCACTGTCGTCCGCTCCCCACCGGACCTCCCACGAAGAGCTTCATCGGCAGCGCCATCTTGGGCAGGAATCCCTCGTCGCCCAGCACGAGCCCGGTCCGCACGGTCACCACACGCACGCCGGTCTCCTCGCCCACCGCAAAGGTCTCGCGCTCCCATGTGACGCCAAGCTGCGAGAGCCAGTCGGTGCCTGCGGGCGCGTCCTCGGCCAGAACGGTGTCTCCCGCGTCTCCGTAGATGCCCACGGCACTGGCTCCTATGTAGGCCGACGGGCCCGCGCCGCCTTCACGGGCACGCGAGATCGCGTCCTTGAGGGCCCGGGCCGTGTGGACACGGCTGTCGCGCAGGAGCTGCTTGCGCTCCTCGTTCCAGCGCATGACGATCGGGTAGCCGGAGAGATTGACCACCACGTCGGCAGCGGCCACTGCCTCGGCCCACGCAGGCAGCGGACCGTCACCGAGCGGCGTCATGTAGTCGAACGGCACCTCGGAAAGACGGTCACCGAGGGGGAAGCGCCCCGGCCGGTGCGAGAGCCAGACCACCTCGTGGCCGGCCTGGAGAAGCAGCTCGGTGAGCCGCCGGCCGATGAAGCCGTTGCCGCCTGCGATCGCGACTCGCATCACGACCCCCTTTCGCCCGGGGCACAGCCGCCCCGGTGCTCACCCGCGCTTGCCGGCTGGGACCTCACATACGACGTTCGTACCCGCTTCGCCAGCGACTATCCGTTCGATGTCCTCGAGCCGACCGATAGCCGCCCGGTTGCATGTGGCCCGCACGAACCGCTTGGCGGCCTCGACTTTCGGGCCCATCGAGCCCGCCGGGAACGGATGCCGCTCGAGTTCGTCAGGCGTCACCCAGCCGAGCCGGCGCTGCTCCGGAGTCATCCAGTCAAGGTAGACACCGTCGGTGTCGGTCGCCATCACGAACAGCTCGGCCCCGAGCTCCCGGGCCAGCAGCTCGCTTGCGAGATCCTTGTCGATGACCGCCTCCACACCGGTGAGTCTGTTGGGTTCGTCTTTTGAAAACGCGGTGGGGATGCCTCCGCCTCCCGTGCAGATCACAACGGTCCCCTGCTCGATGAGCCAGCGGATGGGCTTGATCTCGAAGATCCGTTGCGGCTCAGGTGAGGCCACCACACGCCGCCACAGCCCACCATCGCGCTTGAAGACCCAGCCCTTCTTGGCCGCAAGCGCATCGGCCTTCTTCTTGATATACGTGGGGCCGACGAACTTCGTCGGATCGTCGAACGCCGGGTCGTCCGGGTCGATCTCGACCATCGTGAGCAGTGTGGCGATGGGCTTCTCGGGCGGGAGCACGTTGCCGAGCTCCTGCTCGAGCATGTACGCGATCATCCCCTGGGACTGTGCCCCGAGCACATCGAGTGGATAGGGCTCGATGCCCGGATACGACGCGGCCTGCAGTGCGAGCAGCCCCACCTGCGGGCCGTTGCCATGCGCGAGCACGAGATCGTACTCGTCGATGAGTGGGGCGAGCGCCTCGACGGCGATCTTGATGTTCGCACGCTGGACCTCGACCGTCATCGGGTCGGAGCGCCGGAGCAGGGCGTTGCCGCCGAGAGCGACCACGATCCTCTTCTTGCCCATCCGATGTTCATCCTCATTCCGGGTGGATACCAGCAACGATCAGGGACATGATGATACGCGCTGGACGTGTTTGCCGCCTATCGCTCGGGAACATAGGATGTGGAGTTCCCCAGCTTCACGCATCATACAGTGCGATACTGCGTTTATGCAGTCTGAGCGTCAGGATGAGATCAGGAGGAATCATGGTCATCGGCATCCCCACAGAGATTCTCGAGCGTGAGCACCGGGTCGCGGCACTCCCCGAAGAGGTCGCGGCCTACGTGCGTATGGGGTTTGACGTGGTTGTCCAGGCGGGAGCCGGCGAGGGCGCGTTGCACGCCGACGATGAGTACGAGGCGGCCGGTGCGCGCATCGTCACCGGCGCTCAGGACGTCTTCTCGCAGGCGGACATCATCCTCAAGGTCAAGCAGCCACACTTCAACGCGGACACCGGTCAGCACGAGACCGAGATGCTCCGCGAAGGTTCGATGCTGATCACGTTCCTCCACCCCGCCGCTCCGGCTAACCACGACATCGTCCGGGCGCTGCGCGACCGCAACATCACCGCGCTCACCATGGACGGCATCCCCCGCATCTCGCGTGCGCAGAGCATGGACGCGCTCTCATCGATGTCCACGGTGACCGGCTACAAGTCGGTGATCATGGCCGCAGCGGCGCTTCCCAAGTTCGTGCCGATGATCGGTACGGCGATCGGTGCGACCAAGCCCGCCGAGATCCTCGTCATCGGCGCCGGCGTTGTGGGCCTGCAGGCTGTGGCCACGGCCAAGCGTCTCGGCGGCGTGGTCAAGGTGGTCGACATCAGGGCCGCCGCACGCGAGGAGGCGGCGAGTCTCGGCGCCAAGAGCGTGGGCTTCGAAGCACCCGACGAGTTCGCGATCGGTGAGGGCGGTTATGCCGGCGCGCTTCCCGAGGAGTGGCTGCTGCGCGAGCGGGAGGCCATCGCGCCGTTCGTCGCCGCTGCCGACATCATCGTCTCGAGCGCGCTCGTCCCCGGCGAGGTCGCACCGGTGCTCATCACCCACGATATGATCGCGTCCATGCGCGCCGGCTCCGTGATCGTCGATGTGGCGGTCGACCAGGGCGGCAACTGCGAGGCCACGGTCCCTGCCACCGAAACGGTCGTCTCAGGCGTACATGTCCTCGGCTATGTGAACATCCCCGGCTCCGTACCGGTACACTCGAGCTGGCTCTACGGTAAGAACATGCTCGAGTTCGTGAAGAACCTCTTCAAGAACGGACCGGGCGCACCGGATCTCGATGATGAGATCGTCAGGCATACGCTCGTGACGCGCGATCGCACGATCGTGCATCACGGCGCTCTCAACGCGATGGGCATGCTCGACTCATAGGTCTGCGATCGAGGCCCACACAAAGGAGCGGACGTGTCAGAGATACTGCTTATGCTGGGCATATTCGCGGTCACCTCGGTGGTGAGCTACGCGCTCATCTCCCGCGTGCCGCAACGGCTGCACACGCCACTGATGGCCTTCACCAACGCCATCTCGGCCGTGACGATCCTCGGCGCGCTGCTCCTCTTCACTGCCGAGGTCGACACGGCCGCCATGCTGCTTGGCGCGGCAGCCATCGTGCTCGCCGCGTTCAATCTCCTCGGCGGGTTCTCGGTCACCGACCGCATGCTTCGGATGTTCAGATCATAGGGTCCGCCCGCTACCGCACCCACTCAACGAGACTCGATACGGAGCGTTCATGGACAACTGGTACGAGCTGCTTGTGGACCTGATCGTCATTGCCGTCTTCATCGGCGGTATCGCGCAGTTCCGCACGCCCAAGCGAGCGCGCCTCGGCACCGCGATCACCGCAGTGGCCTTCGGAGCCGCGCTCGCCCTCGTGGTCTACCGGAACACGGTCGGGCAGCTGTGGGTCGTGGGCGCAGCGTTCGTTGTGGGCGGTATCGCAGGCCTGGTCGTATCCGAGCGGATCACCATGACCCGTATCCCCGCCCTCATCGCGCTGCAGAACGGTGCCGGCGGCGGTGCATCCCTGCTCGTGTCCCTCGTCGAGCTTGGCCGCGTATCGCTGCCCACCGACGCCATCGGCGCTGGTTTCGCGCTCGCCGGCGTGCTCGTCGGCGGCGTGGCGCTCTCCGGGAGCGTGATCGCGGCGGCCAAGCTGGACAACCATTTGAGGATCCGCGCCGCGGTGCCCGGGGCATACGACCGCGCGGTCGCGCTCGCGCTCCTCGGCTTCGCGGCCGCGGCCGCACTCGCACTCACCGTCACCGGGTTCGAGCGACCGGTCGCGTTCGCGGCCACCGCGCTCGCTCCTCTCGCGCTCGGCGCCGTGCTCGCGCTCCGCGTGGGTGGCGCCGACATGCCCGTGCTCATCTCGCTCCTGAACGCGTTCTCCGGTCTCGCCGCAGCGTTCCTCGGTGTGGCGACGAGCAATGAGATGCTGATCGCCGCAGGCGCGATGGTGGGATCGTCCGGCACCATCCTCACGCTCGTCATGGCACGCGCGATGAACCGCAGCGTGCGCGCCATCCTCACCGGAGGCGGCCCGAAGCCTGCCACGCCGCCGGCGACGCCCGATGCGGCAGGAGAGGCCCATGCGCCTGCTACCGAACCGGGACCCGAGCTGGCGCCGAAACAGCCCCCGAGTGCCACGGCGGCGCTGCGCCAGGCCAAGGGTGCGCTCGCCGGAGCCACCTCGATCATCATCGTCCCCGGTTACGGGATGGCGCTCGCGCAGGCGCAGCACGAGGTGGCATCGCTCGCCCGTAAGCTCTCTCAGGCCGGCAAGCTCGTGCGGTTCGCGGTGCACCCGGTCGCAGGACGGATGCCCGGCCACATGCACGTGCTGCTTGCAGAGGCCGACGTCGACTACGACGACCTCTACGAGATGGACGCCATCAACGACGATTTCGCCTCGACCGACGTCGCGATCGTGGTGGGCGCGAGCGATGTGGTGAACCCTGCGGCCATCACGGTGCCGGACACCCCGATCTCAGGCATGCCGATCCTGCGTGCACACGAGGCCTCCACGGTGATCGTGTGCAACCTCGATGACCGTCCTGGGTACTCGGGTGTGCCGAATCCTCTCTACACAGACCCCAAGTCCATCCTGCTCTTCGGTGACGCGAAGGAGACCGTCGCCTCGCTCATCGGTGAGCACGCCCGATAGGGCGCATGACCTCAGACGAGCGCGTAACGCTCGATGCCCGAACGTCCGAAGAACGCAGGGTGTGACGCCGGTGTGCCATGCGGTACGAAGGCGACCCGGTCGCCCGGCCGTACCGGCGCGCCGAGACCGACGAGTCGGCCGTTCAGGAAGAGCCCCTCTATCCGCTCCAGCGGAAGATCCAGTTCGCGCGCCAGCTGAGCCGCAGGCACGCCGCTTTCGGGCACCTCGAGCGTGGCGCGGACCGGCAGACCGCGGTCGCGGCGGTACATATGCAGTGTCGCGATCATCCGAACGGTGACCGTGGCGGGAATCTGCGCATCCATGGCGAATCCTTTCATACAGAGAACACGTGCGGAGCGTAGCAAGAAGCGCGCCCGTGCACCGGAGCGCCCGCAGGAGCATCATGGGTGCTGGTGAGCGGTGTCTACACGACGAGGTGACATGAACATGAAGACCGATGCCGAGCAGCACAGCATCCTGCTGATCGAGGACTCATCGACGATCCGCCAGATGGTGACCATGTCCCTCCACGAGCGCGGGTATGCGGTCAAGGCGGCGCCCGATGGCATCAGCGGCCTGCACCTCCTGGCCGAGTACACGCCCGACGCGATCCTCCTCGACCTCAACTTGCCCGACATCGACGGGTTCGAGGTCTGCAAACGTATCAAGGCAGACCCGCACCGACGCAACATCCCCGTACTCGTCATGACCAGCCTCGGCGAGCCCGGCTTCGAGATCATGGCCATCGAGGCGGGTGCTGACGACTTCGTCGCCAAGCCGGTCGATCCCATGGTGCTCGACGCCCGCATCCAGATGGTCATCCGGCGTATGCGGCGCGAGCGATTCGCCAACGCGCTGACCGGCCTACCCGCAAACGCGCTCACCGAGGAACGCATCGCCTTCCAGCTGGTGCGCAAGCAGCCTTTCGGGATCGCGTACATCGATGTCGATGGATTCCGCGCGTTCAACCTCAGGTACGGATTCTCGCGAGGGGACCTCCTGCTTCGCCATATCGCCAGTCTCATCCTCGAGTCGCTTCAGTTCGAGCAGTGTGCGGAACCGTTCGTCGGACACATGGGCGCGGACGATTTCGTGGTGATGTGCGGCGTGGACTCGATAGAGAAGGTCGCTCACGATATCGCGGGCGCGTTCGACACCAGCATCCTGGACTACTACGAAGACGAGGACCGGGAGCGCGGTTTCTTCGTGCTGAGGGATCGTTCGGGAGAGCAGACCGAGCACGGTCCGCTCACCATCTCGATCGCAGTCGTGAAGATCGAGGACTTCTTCCCCGACTCCCCGATCGCACTCACGGACGTGAGCCACGAGTTGCTCGCCTACGCGCGCACGCAGCCGGGAAGCACCGTGATGGTCGAGCGTCGGCGTGAGCCGGGCGCGCGCGACCGCTAGATCGAGTGCCCGGGACGCCCCGGCACTTCGTGACAGTCAGGGCAGCGCGCTTCGTAGTAGTCGGCGCCACCGACGAGGATGAGCGGTGAGTCCCAGGGAGCCGGCGCGCCGTCGATGATCCGCTGCGTGCGGGTGGCGACACCGTGGCATTTCTGGCAGATCGCGGTGAGCAGCGAAAGCTCATCTGCGAGTGACATGAGCGTGGGCATGACGCCGAACGGCTCACCCCGGAAGTCCTGGTTGAGCCCGGTCACGTAGACCAGCCGCCCCTCGCCCAGCAGCCTCTGCACCACCGGAACGAGCCCGTCGCCAAAGAACTGCGCCTCTTCGACGGCGACGACGCGGCTGCCCTGGCCGGATATCGCATCCGGACTCTCGACGACGATCGCCTCCATCTCGGTGCCCAACCGGGAGCGTGCTTTGCAGCCGTCGCGCGAGTCCACGGCATGCTTGTAGATGACCATGGTGTCGCCGATGACCGAGTGTCTCGAAAGCAGGCGGATGAGCTCGCCGGTCTTGCCGCTGCTCATGCAGCCGGCGATGACGTGCAGCCGTCCTACGCGATCCTCCACACGTGACCTCCCTCGCCGACCGTTCCTGCGGGAAGCATAGCGCCCACCGGGCACCACCTCCACCCCTGCCGGGCCTCAGCCGGTCGGTCAGGGGCTCTCACTCCTCGTCGAACACCGCCTCGCATGAGTCGCGCCCGGGTGCAAGGCAGAGCGTCTTGAACGCGAAGGGCGCGACGGCCAGCGTCAGTATCCCGGCGAGCAGACCCGGTGACCACACGGTCGCATGTTCCAGCAGGAAGCCGCCGATGATCGGAGCCAGAACCCGGGTGAGACTCATGAGCGATGTCTGGATGCCCAGCACGGAGCCGACCTCGTCACGCCCGACCGACTTGGAGAGCATGCTCGTCATCGTCGTCTGGCCCACGGCCAGACCGAACGCCAGCGGTGGGATGATCGCGATGAGCAGCGGCACGCTCGTGGTGAAGCCCCAGATGCCGAGGAAGACGCCCGTCACCAGGATGGCCGTCATCAGCAGCGTATCGTCGGAGAAGCGGCGTGTGAGGCGTCCCATGAGGCCGCCCTGGATGACGGCGCTCATGATTCCGAGATAACCGAGGAACATGCCCGTTTGCGAGGGCTTGAAACCCAGCGAGGTGATGGCCCAGAGCGCGAACATAGTCTCGAAGATGGCGAACGAGATGCCCGTGGCCGTGCGGACCGTGAGCACGGGGCCCACCCGCGGATGCGAGAGCGCCGCACGGAACCCGGCCACATCGAAGATCGCTCGCTTCTTGCCGGCGATCCTAGCGCGGACCTCGGGGGTCAGCGACTCCGGCAGGAACAGCCCGATCGCGAGCATGTTGAGCAGCGCGAGCCCGGCGCCCAACCACGCGGGTGTGGCGTAACTGATCTCCGCCAGGAGTCCACCGGTCACGGGCCCGATCACGAACCCGAGGCCGAACGCCGCACCGATCAGACCGAGCGCACGGCTGCGTTCCTTGCGATCCGTCACGTCGGTGATATAGGCCTGTGCGACGTTGATGTTGCCGCCGGTGAGACCATCGATGATGCGACCGAGAAAGAGCACCGGCAGCGTCCCGGCCACTGCCAGGATGACGAACCCGACCGCGGTCCCAAAGACCGACGCGAGCAGGACCGGCTTACGCCCGTACCGATCGGAGAGTCTGCCCAGAAGTGGAGCGCCGAAGAGTTGCGAGAGCGGATACGCCGCGACGAGCAGCCCGGTCTGGAACTCGGTCGCACCGGTAGACTCGGCGAGATACGGAAGGAGCGGGATCACGATACCGAGCGCGAGCATGTTGACGAACATGATCGCGAAGATGATAGCCAGGCGGTGTCGTTTCATGCGCTCATAGTAACGGCTCGAGGAGCGGACGCGGAAGAAACGCACGTGAGCCGCCCCGGAGGACGGCCCACGACTGCATACTGGCGGAGAGTCAGGGATTCGAACCCTGGGTACGGTTCAACACCGCACACACGATTTCCAGTCGTGCTCCTTCAACCACTCGGACAACTCTCC
>JAFGAG010000030.1 GCA_016933785.1 Coriobacteriia bacterium
ATGTTCGCGGGCAAGATCCTCGCGCCCGAGGCGTACGGTGAGGGCACGGAGGGCTACGAGGTGGCGGCCGGCTTCATCGAGCGCTATACCGAGGCCTACGGCGAAGCGCCGACGAACACCTTCGCCGGGCATGCCTACGACGGCCTCTACCTCGTCGTGGAGGCCCTGAAGCGCCTCGACGAGGGCTTCACGCCGGCCGACCTGCGTGACGAGATCGAGAAGACGAGCGACTTCCAGGGTATCGGTGGCGTGTTCACCTTCTCGGCCACCGACCACAACGGCATGACCGCCGACGACCTCGTCGGCTACCGTGCCAGCGGAGGCTCGTGGACGCTGCTCGAGTAGGCGGTACGACAGGATCGTGGCACCCGGTGAGCGAGAGGCCGCCGGGTGCCACGCATCCTTGAAGTGATAGGCGACCGTGGACGGGAGACGGTACGACATGGAGCGGATGAAGCGTGGGGCGCTCGGAATCCTCTGTCTCGCACTGGCCGTAGGTGTCATTTTGCCGGGCGGGTGCGCCGGGAGTGACACCGGCGGCGACGGCGGTGCGGCAACGGGCGAGCCGTACGTGATCGGCGCGGTACTCTCGCTCACGGGCGCGCAGGCGGGTCTCGGCGGGCCCGAGAAGAACGCGATCGACATGGAGGTCGCGCGCATCAACGAGGCCGGCGGCATCAACGGGCGTCCGCTCGAGGTCATCATCGAGGACGACGCGAGCGACGTGGACCAGGCCGTGGCGCGCACGACCAAGCTCATCGAGCAGGACAACGTGATCGCCATCATCGGCTCCACCGGCACCGGTCAGAGCATGGCGATGCGCGATGTCATCAGCGAGGCAGGCGTGCCGCAGGTGGCGCTCGGCAGCGGCAGCGTCATCACCGCCGAGTTCGACCCGCTCGTCTTCCAGACGCCATGGACGGCCGATCTCATCGTGCCACTCGCGCTGCAGTACCTGGCGGATGAGGGCCTCACGAAGGTGGGCCTCATCACCGAGGACACGGGCTTCGGCAAGGACGGCCAGGCGCTCGTGAACGCCATGGCTGCCGAGTACGGCCTCGAGGTCGTGAGCGACGAGGTCTTCAAGCCTGCCGACACCGACATGACCGGGCAGCTCACGGTCATCAAGAGCAAGGGCGCCGACGTCGTGCTCATGTGGTCGTCGGTGGCGGCGTCCTCGATCGTCCCCAAGAACATGGCGCAGCTCAACCTCGGCATCCCGCTCGTCTGCAGCCACGGCGTGGCCAAGCAGGAGTTCATCGACGGCGCGGGCGAGGCGGGCGAGGGCGTCCTCGCGTTCGCGGGCAAGGTGCTCGCCCCCGAGACCTACGGCGCGGGCACGCCGAGCTACGACGCGGCCACGGGCTTCGTGGAGCGCTACACGGCTGCCTACGGTGTCGCTCCCGACCACTTCGCGGGCCATGCCTACGACGGGCTCTATCTCGTCGTAGAGGCCCTCAAGCGCCTCGACGAGGGCTTCACGCCAGCCGACCTGCGTGACGAGATCGAGGCGACGAGCGGCTTCCCCGGCATCGGCGGCGTGTTCACCTTCTCAGCCACCGATCACAACGGCATGACCGCCGACGACATCGTGATGTACCGCATCGAGGGCGGGAGCTGGGTACTCGCCGAGTAGCGACGCACGGGACGGAGTGGCCAGTTGGAGACGTCCGAGCTGCTGCAGCTCGTCATAGCGGGCCTCAAGAACGGCTCGATCTACGCGCTGCTGGCGCTCGGCTTCACCATCGTGTACGCAGCCACCAACGTCATCAACTTCGCGCAGGGCGAGTTCTACATGCTCGGCGGCATGTTCGCGGTGTTCGCCTTCACACGCTTCGGGCTGCCCCTGGTGCTGGCGGTGCCTGTGGCGGTTCTGGTAGTGGCCGGCATCGGCGTGCTCTTCGAGCGTCTCGCGATCCGGCCACGCAAGGACGCCGAGCCCATGGCGCTCATCATCATCACGGTCGGCGGTTCGCTCGTGTTCGCGTCGCTCGCGCGCCACGCGTTCGGCAGTGACGCGCTTCCGCTGCCCGAGTTCACGCCCGGGCCGTCGATCCCGTTCGCGGGGGCGGCCATCGAGCGTCAGGCGCTCTGGATCTGGGGCATCGTGCTCGTCACGGTGGCCGGGCTGACGTTCCTGTACGGCAAGACCCGCCTCGGGCGGGCGATGCGCGCGTGCATGCAGAACCGCGAGGCCGCTCGGCTCATGGGCATCGACACCGCGCGCGTGGTGATGATCAGCTTCGGCCTGGCGGCCGCGCTCGGCGCGCTCGCGGGCGTGGCGGTCACTCCGCTCACCTCGACGCGCTTCGACATCGGGGCCGGCATCGCGGTCAAGGGCTTTGCCGCAGCGATCCTCGGCGGGCTCGGAAGCCCGCTTGCGGCGGTGGCGGGCGGGCTGCTGCTGGGACTCATCGAGCAGGCGGTCATCCCGTTCTCCTCGGCCCTCAAAGACGTGGTGGCGCTCGCCGTGCTGCTCGCGGTGCTCTTCCTGCGGCCCCAGGGCCTCTTCAGGCGCTCGCGCCGGGAGAAGGTGTAGCGCGTGAGCGCCCCAGGCAAGCGGAACATCCTCGCGGCGGTGGCGATCGCCATCTGCGCGGTCGCCATCGTGGCGCTGCCCTTCGTTGTGGCCGACCGCTACATCCTGCGGATCCTCACGGTGGTGGGCATCAACGTGATCATGGTCGCGGGTCTCTCGCTGCTGTTCGGTTACGCGGGGCAGATCTCGCTCGGCCAGGCGGCCTTCTACGGCCTCGGCGCGTACACCTCGGGGTATCTGGCCAAGGCGGGCGTGCCGTGGCTTGTGGCGCTCGTCGGCGGGGTAGGGGTGGCGGCGCTCGGCGGGCTGCTCATCGCGCTGCCGAGCCTGCGCCTCAAGGGGCACTACCTCGCGATGGCAACACTCGGCTTCGGCGAGATCATGCTCTTCTTCTTCACCGAGACCGAGTCGATCACCGGCGGCTCCAACGGGCTCCGCGGCATCCCGCCCGCGAGCATCGGCCCGCTCGAGTTCGCCACACCGGTGGCCAAGTACTTCCTCGTGTGGGCGGTGGTGGCGATCGTGCTGCTGCTCGCCGCAAACGTGGTGCGGCACCGGCCGGGCCGTGCGCTTCGGGCGATCCACGGCTCGGAGATGGGCGCGCAGGCCTGCGGCATCGACACGGTTCGGGTGAAGATCCAGGTGTTCGTGATCTCGGCCGGCCTCGGCGGCCTGGCGGGCGTGCTCTACGGGCACTACGTGGGCTTCGTGTCGCCCTCGACGTTCACCCTGCACTACTCGCTCATCCTCGTGACGATGGTCGCGCTCGGGGGCATGGGCTCGCTCGGTGGCGCGGTGGCGGGCACGGTGCTCCTCACGCTGCTGCCGTTCATCGACGCGATCATCCCCGGACTGCCGCGCACCACGGTGGCGGTACTCCAGGACTGGACGAACGACATCTACGGGCTCGTGTTGATCCTCGTCATGCTCTTCATGCCCCGCGGCCTCGCTGGCTGGGCACGGTCGCTGGTGGCACGCCTCGCCGAGCGCGGGAGCGCGCGGGTCCCCGGCGGTGAGCGCGCATGAGCATGCTGTCGATCAAAGGCATCACCAAGCGCTTCGGCGGCGTGACCGCGGTCGACGACGTGTCCTTCGAGGTCTTCGAGGGCACCATCCACGCGGTGATCGGCCCCAACGGCGCGGGCAAGAGCACCGCGTTCAACGTGATGACCGGCTTCGACAAGCCCGACGCTGGCACGGTGACCTTCGAGGGCGAGACGATCACCGGCCTCAAGCCGCACCGCATCGTGAAGCGCGGCGTGGTGCGCACCTTCCAGAACACGATGCTCTTCGACGAGATGACCGCGCTCGAGAACGTGCTCGTGGGCATGCACGTGAGGACGCGCGTCGGCTTTCTCGGCGCCGCGCTCGTGCTTCCCGGCGTGCGTGCCGAGGAGCGGCTGGCGCGTGAGGAAGCGCACCGGATGCTGCGCGTCGTGGGGCTCGATGAGGAGGCTGGCGCAACCGCCGGTGACATGCCGCACGGTCAGCGGCGGCTGCTCGAGATCGCCCGGGCGCTCGGTGCCGGTCCGAAGCTCATGCTCCTCGACGAGCCTGCGGCCGGCCTCAACAACGCCGAGACCGCGCAACTCGCCGAGACGCTCCGGCGCATCCGCGACACCGGCGTGACGATCGTGGTTGTGGAGCACGACATGGGCCTCGTGATGGACGTGAGCGACGAGATCGTCGTCTTGAACGAGGGCCGCAAGATCGCCGAGGGCCCGCCGCTGCTCATCCAGAAGGACCCGGCGGTCATCGAGGCCTACCTCGGAGAGGAGGCGCTCGATGCTTGAGGTCCAAGGCATCGTCGCCGGCTACGGCCGGATCCCCGTGCTCCACGAGGTGTCGCTCACAGCCGAGGCGGGGCAGATGGTCACGCTCGTCGGCGCCAACGGCGCAGGCAAGTCGACGCTGCTCAAGGTCATCGCCGGCGTGCTGCCGCCCTGGTCGGGCCGCGTGCTGCTCGAGGGTGAGGACGTCACCGCCGTGCCCGCGCACCGGCGTGTGGGACGGGGCATCGTGCTCGTGCCCGAGGGGCGGATGCTCTTTGGCGCGATGTCGGTGGACGAGAACCTGAGCCTCGGGGCGTACCTGAGGACCGGCGCCGAGGCCAAGCGCCGCGTCCAGGCCGACCGCGAGCGCGTCTTCGAGCTCTTCCCGATACTCGCAAAGCGCCGCTCGCAGCCCGCCGGGACGCTCTCCGGCGGCGAGCAGCAGATGCTTGCGGTGGGCCGCGCGCTCATGTCCGACCCCACGGTGCTGCTGCTCGACGAGCCCTCACTCGGCCTCGCGCCCAAGGTCATCAGCGAGATCTTCGCGGTGCTCGACCGGCTGCGCGAAGACGGGCTCACGATGGTGCTTGTGGAACAGGATGCCCGGCTCGCGCTCAAGCATGCCGAGCACGGCTACGTGATGCGGACCGGCACCGTCGTGCTCGACGGCGCTTCGTCCGACCTGCTCGCCAACGACGACGTGCGGCTGATCTACCTCGGCGCCTGGCACGGAGGAGAGTGAGGGGATACTCATGCCCATCTGGAACGCCGAATACGAGAGCATGGCGCGGCCCGCGCTTGAAGAGCTGCAGCTCAGGCGCCTGAAGTCGGTCGTGGCGTGGGTCTACGAGCGCGTGCCGCACTACCGCGAGGCGCTCGACGAGCGCGGGGTCAAGCCGCGCGACATCCGCTCGCTTTCCGACGTGCGGCTGCTGCCGTTCACCGACAAGGCGGCGCTGCGCGACACGTACCCATTCGGCATGTTCGCCGTGCCGATGGAGCAGGTCGTGCGCGTGCACTCCTCCTCGGGCACCACCGGCAAGCCCATCGTCGTCGGCTACACCAAAGGCGATCTCAACACATGGACCGAGCTCACCGCGCGCATCGCCTCGGCGGCCGGCGTCACCGAGCGCGACCGCGTGCAGATGGCGTTCCTCTACGGCATGTTCACGGGTGGCTGGGGGATGCACTACGGCATCGAACGCGTGGGGGCCACCGTGTTCCCCGCAGGCGCGGGCAACACCGAGCGGCAACTCATGATGATGCAGGACTTCGAGACCACGGCGCTCGTCTGCACGCCGAGCTACGCGCTCTATATCGCCGAGGTGGCCGAGGAGCACGGCATCGACCTCAAAGGGTCGAGCCTGCGCGTGGGGCTCTTCGGCGGCGAGCCGTCCGGCGAGGGCCTGCGCGCGGAGATCGAGCGGCGGCTGGGAATCCTTGCCACCGACAACTACGGCCTCTCCGAGGTCATGGGACCGGGTGTCTCGGGTGAGTGCGAGCACCAGTGCGGTCTGCATATGGCCGAGGATCACTTCCTGTTCGAGGTTGTGGACCCGGCCACCGGCGAGCCGCTGCCGGAGGGGGAGGAGGGCGAGCTCGTCATAACGACGCTCACAAAAGAGGCCATCCCGCTCCTGCGCTACCGCACGCATGACCTTACCGTCATCGATACGGAGTCCTGCGCGTGCGGGCGCACGCTCGCGCGCATGAGCAAGGTGCGGGCGAGGACGGACGACATGCTCATCATCCGGGGCGTGAACGTCTACCCGAGCCAGATCGAGGACGCGCTCCTGCAGGTGGAAGGCGTGCAGCCGCACTACCTCATCGTGGTGGACCGTTCAGGGGCGCTCGACTCGCTCGAGGTCCGCATCGAGGTGGCCGACGAGCTGTTCTCGGACATGATGGCCGACATGGTGGCGTTCACGAAGCGCGTGAGCGACCGCATCCATTCGGTGGTGGGCCTCCAGGCCAAGGTGACGCTCGTCGAGCCTGGTACTATAGAGCGGACGGTCGGCAAGGCACGGCGCGTGATCGACAACCGTACGGCCGACTGAGCGCACGCAGGAGTCTCGTAGGAGGTTATGAGTGCCCGAAGGCGGCCTTCCGTACGTCATCATCGCCGTGGTCGCGGCCGTGCTCATCGCAGTCACGGTTGTGCTCGCCCGGCTTGCCTGGCGGCGTCAGGTCCGCCGCTACATCGTGGGGCTTGTGGGCCGCAAGGAGGCGGTCGTCGCGGCGCTCAAGGCCGTCGACGGCATCGTGCGCACACTTTCGCAGGGTACGGCCGCGGATCTCGTGGCGTTCGCCGGGCGCGACTCGGCGGACCGCAACGGTATGGCTGAGCTGGGGTCCCGAATGCGTGTGGAGGCAGCCGAACTGGCCGACCTGCCGCTCCCGAAGAAGCTCTGGACGCTCGCCGACCGGCTCGGCGACGCGGCAAGCGTCCTCGGCCGGGAAGCAAGCAGGGTAGGGGAGTCGGAGGGTGAGGCGGCGCTCGACGCGCTTGCGGAGCTCGACCTCACGCCGGCACGCGAGGCACTTGCTGCCACCGAGGCGGAGATAGCGCGGCTTGCCGAGGCGTATGATCTGACCGACCCGTCTGTGTACGGGGGCGGCCTCTACATCTGAGGCGAAGGAAGGGGCGAGCGATGTCGAACGAAGACTACGGGTACGAGCAGCCGCTCGTGA
>JAFGAG010000031.1 GCA_016933785.1 Coriobacteriia bacterium
GCCATGATCGCGGTGGGGCCGAGCCGCGAACAGACGATCATGCGCCGCTGGGAAGGTCGCGTGTAGGTCGGCGATCCGCCCGCCTGTACCGTCTCATCCGCTACAATCGGTGCACCACTGGACCCGTACCGCTTGGGGGTAGTTCACCATGCGTATCCTCGTACTCGGCGGCGGCGGTCGCGAGCACGCGATCGTCACCGCACTTTCGCGCTCACCACACGCGCCCGAGATCTTCTGTTCGCCCGGCAATGGCGGCACAGCGGCTCTGGGCACCAACATCGAGATCAGTGACGACGATCCCGCATTCATCTGCGAGTGGGTCGAGCGCAATGCGATCGATTTCGTCGTCATCGGACCGGAGGCGCCGCTCGTGACAGGCGTCGCCGACATGCTCGCTGCCGACGGTGTCCCGGCCTTCGGGCCCAAGGCGGGCGGCGCGCACATCGAGGGATCGAAGGCGTTCGCCAAAGACCTCATGGAGCGCTACGACATCCCCTCGGGGCGCTACCGCATCATCGGCACGTATGAAGAGGCCGAGGAGTACCTGCGCGAGGTCGGCGCACCGGTCGTCGTCAAGGCCGACGGTCTGGCGGCCGGAAAGGGCGTCACCGTCGCCGCGACGGTGCAGGATGCGCTCGGCGCGGTGCGTCAGTGTCTCGACGGCTACTTCGGTCCCGCAGGCGAGCTCGTGGTCATCGAGGAGTTCCTCGAGGGTCCGGAGTGTTCGCTTCTTGCGTTCACCGATGGCGAGACCGTACTCCCGATGATCCCTGCGCAGGACCACAAACGCGCCTTCGACGACGATGAGGGGCCCAACACCGGCGGGATGGGCGTCTACGCCCCGGTGCCCGTGGTGGATGAGGTGACCCTCGAGGCGATGACGGCGATCCTCAAGAAGACGGTCGAGGCGCTCAAGGCTGACGGCATCGTCTACCGTGGCGTCCTCTACGGCGGATTCATCCTCACCGGAGAGGGGCCGAAGGTCCTCGAGTTCAACGCGCGGTTCGGCGACCCGGAGACACAGGTGCTGCTCCCGCTGCTCAAGACCGACCTGCTCGACGTGATGCGGGCGGTGGCCGAGGGTAGGCTGCACGAGATCGAGCTCGAGTGGCGCGACGGGGTCGCGCTCTCGGTGGTCCTTGCCTCAGGCGGCTATCCTGGCACCTACGCAAAGGGCAAGCCGATCAACGGGCTCGACGAAGCATCGCGTGTCGAAGGCGTCACCATCTATCACGCAGGAACGGCGCTTGGCGCAGATGGACGCCTCACCACCGCCGGCGGTCGGGTCCTCGACGTCACGGCTGTGGCCCCGACGTTCGCCGAGGCACGTGACCGAGCCTATGAGGCCGTGGACATCATCTCCTTCGAGGACATGCACTACCGCACCGATATCGGGCTCAAGGCGCTCCGGGCGCAGGGTGACGACTGATGTTAGCCGAGCGTCTGCTGTCGCGTGCCGTGAGCGTCACACAGGGCGGCTATTTCGCCAAGACACCGCGGCCGGTGCCGTCCCTTCCGGGACCGGAGGCTGGCAAGCAGTACCTGCTCTACGCCCACGTGCCCTTCTGCGAGCGGCTGTGTCCGTACTGCAGCTTCAACCGGTTCCCGTTCTCCGAGGACCCGGCGCGGAAGTACTTCAAGAGCTTGCGCGAGCAGATGCGGATGGTGGCCGACCTCGGCTACGCGTTCGACTCGCTCTATATCGGTGGAGGCACGCCGACGATTCTCGTGGACGAGCTCTGCGACACGATCGATCTCGCCCGCGAGCTCTTCGGAGGACTCGAGGTGTCCACCGAGACCAACCCCAACCACCTCATCCCGGAGGTCCTCGACCCGCTCAAGGACCGCGTGCAGCGGATGAGCGTCGGCGTGCAGAGCTTCGATGACGGTCTTCTCAAGGAGATGGATCGCTACGACAAGTACGGCGCTGGAGCGGAGATCCTGGAGCGGATCCAGTCGCTCGAAGGCTTCTTCCACTCGCTCAACGTGGACATGATCTTCAACTTCCCCAGCCAGACCGAAGAGGTCCTGCGCCGGGATGTGGAGATGGTCAAGGCGAGTCGCTGCAACCAGACCACGTTCTACCCGCTCATGGCGTCCCGCTCGGTCGAGGCGAGCCTGAAGCGGACGGTCGGCATGGTGGACTACGATCGCGAGGCGCGGTACTACAAGATCCTTGTCGACGGGCTCGCGGACACCTTCGAGCTCTCCACCGCATGGACGTTCTCGCGCATCGGCGGGGGCATGATCGACGAGTACATCGTCGATTACGAGGAGTACGTAGGAATCGGCAGCGGAGCGTTCAGCTACCTGCGCGGCGACATCTACCTCACCACCTTCTCGCTACGCGACTACTCGGCGGCGATCGCCGAGGGCCGGATGCCGGTCGCGGTCGGGAGCGCTGACAGCAGCCTGAGAAACCGGATGCGCTACCGCTTCCTGATGTCGCTCTTCGGCCTGAGGCTCGACAAGAAGGCATTCGAGCGCGACTTCGGAGTGAGTGTCGAGCGCGGGCTGCCGCTCGAGACGCTCTTCTTCCGCATGTTCGGCGGCTTTGCCACCGACACGGCCGAGGAGCTGACACTCACCGAGAAGGGCCGCTACCTTGCGGTGGTGATGCAGCGCACGATGTTCGCGCAGCTCAACGACTTGCGAGACGCCGCGCGCAAGGCCCTCGCGCCCGACGAGCGCTCACTGCTGTTCGGTGACGGTACGGCCGGGTGCGGGCAGCCGGACGGCTGCGAGTGACAGGGAAGGAGACGCACATGAGCGACCAGACGCCGCTTGTCGGCATCATCATGGGATCGACGAGCGACCGCGCCGTGATGGATGAGTGCGCGGCGATGCTCGAGGAGTTCGGCGTACCGTACGAACTGGTCGTCGCCTCGGCGCATCGTCAGCCGGGGATGGTGCACGAGTGGGCGGCAGGTGCGGCCGACCGCGGGATCCGCGTGATCGTAGCCGCCGCGGGTAAGGCGGCCCACCTCGGTGGTGTCGTCGCGGCCTACACGCCGCTGCCGGTGATCACCGTGCCGATGAAGACATCGGATCTCGGCGGTCTGGACTCCCTGCTCTCGATGGTTCAGATGCCCACGGGTGTGCCGGTAGCATGTGTGGCCATCAACGGCGCTAAGAACGCCGCCATTCTCGCCACACAGATGCTTGGCATGGCAATGCCCGAGTATCGCGATCGCATCGTCGCTTACAAAGCCGCGTTGGCCGATGCGTAGGCTCGGGGCACTTGTCCCCTTCGTCATCGCGATAGCCGTCACGTTTCTGACCTTCAGCGCCATCGGCGGATGGCTCGGGGAGTTCACCGAGGGACTCGCACGTGCGGCGGCCGGCGGCGGTCCGGTCACACGAGGCGACGCGCTGCCGATCCTGCTGGTGCTCGATGCTCTCGCACTCGCTGTTACGTTCGCGATCTCGTATCTCGGCGGCGTGTCCCTTCCGTCAGGACTGCCGCACGTCGCGCTCGGCCTGTTCTTCCCGTTGACGCTCGCGGCTACGCAGGCCCGGTTCTTCGAGCTCGTGGGCGATCTGAACGGACTTGGAGACGCCTTCGGCGGCTACAACTTCGCGGCGGTCTTCCTGCTCGTCATCGTCGTGGCGCAGATCGGTGTGACGCTTGCACGCCGGAATCACGAACGGCATGCGGGAGACGGACTCCGCTAGTCGATCACGAACGTCCGTGGTTCGCCAAGGAAGGGCCCGACGATGTCGGATGTGACCCATCCCCCGCGGAACGCCCCGGGCTGCGGTGTCACGACCTCACCATCGACGAGGCAGCGGTCCATGGGGGCGGGGTAGAAGGCGAAATGCCCCGAGAGCGCCTCGTATCCCGGCCGCGGCGCGGCGTACGCCCAGGCTGCTTCCAGGGCGTGACGCTCGCCTGCGACGACGTGGAAGTATCGCGCCTCACCCTTGAAGTCGCAGTAGCTGGTACGATCGCCCGGGACGAGCGACTCCGCCGCCACATCCTCGACAGGGATGTAGAACACCGGTGCGTGGCCAGTCTCGAGCACGCGAAGCGCTCGGGTCGTATGCGCGATGGTCCTGCCGCCGAAGACGACCTCGACGAGCCGGCCGTCTGGCAGGACGATCGGTGGACGGGGATACTCCCACACGGATTCCTGGCCAGGGCCCGGCCGCATTCTTCGTGCATTCATGGGTACGGTCCCTCTGTCTGCATATGCGGTGTTTCTACCCGTTCGGTCACGTGGACCATGCATTCGGAGACGGGGTGCGTCGCAGCGGCGCATGCAGGATAATGGCAGCACGACACACCGATACCGCGTCACGCGATGCTGGAGGGCACTCATGCCGCACGGACCGTATGAGGACGTGCGGGTCACCGGTCACCTGATCGACTCGGGGATCATGACTCGCATCATGGACGACATCGTCGCGCTTGATGGCGAGTTCGAGACCATCTCCTTCGAGGTCGGCAGGACGAACGAGGACCCCTCCTGCGCTGTGCTGCGCATCCGCGGGACGGACGAGGTGCACCTGGATGCGATCCTCGGCGAGATCGGCCAACTGGGAGCCGAGCCTGTCGATGCCGAGGACGCGAAGACATCGCCCGCGCCTGCGGATGGCGTGTTCCCTGAGGGGTTCTACGCCACCACCAATCTGGAGACCGCAGTGCGGATCGGGGGCCGGTGGACGAGTGTCGAGGACCCGGAGATGGATCTGGCTATCGCCATCGCCGACGGCAGCGCCCGCACCGTCTCGATGGCGGACGTGCGTGCCGGCGAGCTGATCGTGGTGGGGCACGCCGGAGTGCGGGTCCGCCCGCTCGAGCGTCCGCGTGACAAGCAGGAGTTCGAGTTCATGAACTCCGAGGTCTCCTCGGAGAAGCCCAAGGCGCTGGTCATCCGCGACGTGGCCCACATGCTCAACCGGGTCCGTGCACGCGGGCAGAAGATCATCTTCGTCGTCGGCCCCGCCGTGGTCCATACCGGCGCCGCCGAGCATCTTGCGCGGCTGGTGACCAACGGCTACGTGTCCGTGCTGTTCGGCGGCAACGCGGTCGCGACGCACGACATCGAGTCGGCGCTCTACGGTACCTCGCTCGGCATCACGATGGCCGCCGGCAAACCGGCGGCCGGTGGGCACGAGCACCACCTACGGGCGATCAACACCATCCGCGGCTGCGGGGGCATCCGAGATGCGGTCGAGCAAGGCGTGCTCACCACAGGGCTCATGCACACGCTCGTGACCACCCAGACACCGTACGTGCTCGCTGGCTCCATCCGCGACGATGGTCCACTCCCTGATGTCATCACCGACGTGCTCGAAGCACAGAAGGCGATGCGCGCGCACTGCCAGGAGGCGGGTGCGTGCATCATGCTCTCGACGATGCTGCACTCCATCGCGACGGGCAACATGCTGCCTGCGCGGGTGACCACGGTGTGTGTGGACATCAATCCGGCGGTCGTGACCAAGCTCGCCGACAGGGGTAGCTTCCAGACCATAGGGATCGTGACCGATGTCGGCCTCTTCCTCGAGATGCTCGCCGACGAGGTCGAGCGGGCCTAGCGCATGGAGGCGCGCACGGCGTCCGGATGACGAGAGGAGCGTGAGATGGGACCGCGCAGGACCGCCACCGGGCACGCGACGGCCACCTTCGCGCTCGGTTGATTCTGGGAACCCGACGCTCGGTTCGAGCGTCTGGACGGTGTCATGGCCACCCGCGTGGGATACGCCGGCGGCACCACGTCCGCGCCCCGATACCGCTTCATGGGCGATCACAGCGAGTCGCTGCAGGTTGATTACGACCCTTCTGTGATCGGCTACGCCGACCTGCTGGGTGAGTTCTGGGCACAGCATCGGCCGACCGGCGCCGCACCCCCACGGCAGTACGCGTCCATCATCTTCTACAGCAGCGTCGAGGAGCGCACGATGGCAGAGTTGTCCCGTGCGGCCGCCGAGTCCCGTATCGGTCCCGTCCATACGCGCATCGAGCCGTTCGGCGGATTCCACCTGGCCGAGAAGTACCACCAGAAGTACTACAAGAAGCGTGGACTTGCAGGTCTGTGCGCGGCGATGTCCAGAGGAGCTGCAGGATGAAGCGTTACGAGGTAGAGCGTGGGGAGCAGGAGTGGCGAACGGTACTGTCGCCCGAGCAGTACCGGGTGCTCCGAGAGGCCGGTACGGAGCGGCCGTTCAGCGGTCGGTACGTGGATGCCGACGACGATGGTGTCTACAGGTGCGCGGCCTGCGGCAATGCGCTCTTCCGCTCTGAGGCGAAGTATCATTCCGGGTGCGGTTGGCCGAGCTTCTACGAGGCGGTATCCCCGGGTGCGCTGGAGGAGCTGCCGGATACGAGTCACGGGATGACCCGCACCGAGATCCGCTGTGCACGCTGCGGCTCCCATCTCGGGCACGTCTTCGAGGATGGCCCGGAGCCGACGGGACTGAGATTCTGCATGAACTCCGTCGCACTCGATCTCACGCCCGAGGAGGACTGACGCGTGTACCAGGAGAGCGAGATCGTCGATCTGCTGATGGTCATCTTCCTGACGCCGATCATGGTCGCCACCTACCGCGTGATCAAGGTCAAAGGAAAAGAGTGGTTCGCCGCCTCCTATGTGATGATCGCGTTCGGCTTCGTCATGACGGTCGTCGAGGGATACATCGCACCTGACCTGCTGAATCTCATCGAGCATGTGACACATGCGTTCGCTGGTGGCTTCTGTCTGTTGGGCACGATGGCGCTCTTCCGTTTTGCCCGGCGAGAGGTGACGGGGGCGATGCGGTGAACGCAATCACGTTCGTCGATGCCCTGGCGTTACTCGGTTACCTGGGCGCACTCATCCTGATCCTGGCGACGCCCGGCCGCGCCCGCAGCGTCGGTTCGGGGTTGAAGTACCCGCTTGCCGCCGCCATCGGACTCCTGGTCTTCGTGAGCCTGTCCAACGTACTCGAGCATGCTGGCGTCAGCGTGGCGCTCGACGCGTACGAGGACTATGCGGAGGTGCTCTTCGTTCCGCTGGTCGCATACATCCTGTTCAGCCGCACGACCGTCGAGCAGCTTGCGGCCGCGAAGTCGGCACGGGAGGCCACCCGGCGCGAGCATGCGCTGCTGATGAACGTGGTAGACACCGCTCCCTCGGGCGTGATGGTGGCTGATGAGGACGGAAGGGTCTGGTTCGCCAACAGCGAGGCGCGGAGCTTCGTGAGCGCGCCGACGGCTGGCGTATCGATGATGGCCACAGAAGGACTGCGTCCGGCTGTGGTCAGGGCGGTGACGACCGCCCCGGTGCGAATGGCTCGCATGCGGGTCGACATCGACGGCGAAGAGCGGTGGTTCTCATTGAGCGCGACGCCGCTTGCAGCGGACGGGGCATCCAGCAGGCAGGCTGTCGTGGCCTTCCAGGACATCTCCGCTCAGGTCGCATCGGACCACGAGTTGGAGCAATACCGTGAGGATCTTGAGAAGCAGGTCGATCGCCGGACTGGTGAGCTCCTGGCGCTCAACCGGCAACTCCAGACGGCCAACGAGACCGGCCAGCGGTTGCTCGCCAACATCAGCCACGAACTGCGGACACCGCTGAACTCGATCCTGGGTTTCACCGAGATCATGCTGCGTGAGACACCCGGCCAACTCAATGATGAGCAGCGCCGGCAGTTGAACTTCGTGCAGACATCCGGTCGGCAGCTGCTCGGCATGGTCGACTCCGTGCTCGAGGTCGCCCGGGGAGACGCCGGGCGTGGCGCCGTGGCCGGCGCACCTATCGACCTACGGGAGTCGCTCGCGCAGGTGATCGCTCCGCTTGAGGTGATCGCGGCGGAGCGGAACATCACCCTGAGTTGTTCTTGCCCGGAGACGGTCATGCTCGTGACTGACGCCGACAAGCTCGGGCAGGTGGTGCGCAATCTGGCGACCAACGCGATCAAATTCACCGAACCTGGCGGATCGGTCGATGTGGAGCTCGAGATCGGAGCCGACGAGGCGGTGGTGCGCGTGGCCGATGACGGGATCGGCATCGATCCGGGAGACCAGGAGCGGATCTTCGAGGCATTCGAGCAGGTGGTCAGCGAAGGCCGCCTCCGCCCGTCGGGGGTCGGTCTCGGGCTGGCGATCTGCAAGGAGTTGTGCGATGTGCTCGGCTACGGTCTCGAGGTGCAGAGCGCACCCGGCGAGGGATCGACCTTCACTGTCCGCATCCCGTATGACGTCGAGACGGCGGATTCGGCATCCCGTGAGGATCTCGCATGACGAACGGTGGCATCACGCTCGCGGCTCTCGGCCACTCGCCCGCAGTGGCTGCACTCATCGCGACGCACCCGCATGACCTCGTCCCGGGGCGGGTCATCCGCTCCGACCGGGGGTTCGCGTTCGTGCAGACCGTCGAAGGTTTGCAGGTGGCGCGTCCGGCGACGCGGCTGGTGAAAAGCGCGGCCGACGGCGGGATCCCGGTGGTTGGCGATTGGGTCCTCCTCGGCGGTGATGAGGCCGAGCCGCTCGTGGAGGTCGTCCTCGAGCGGACGACTGCTATCATGCGGCGCGATCCGGGGCGATCGGCCCGTGTCCAGGTGCTTGCGGCCAACGTCGATGTGGTCTTCGTGACGCACCCGTTGGCCGGTGAGCCGAACCTTTCGCGCATCGAGCGCGAGCTGGCGCTGGTGTGGGATAGCGGAGCGCAGCCGGTGATCCTGCTCACGAAGGCGGATCTGAGCGACGATGCACAGGGGGCCCGTGACACCGTGGCGGCCATCGCACCCGGTGTGGACATCCACATCACGAGTGCTGCGACCGGAGCAGGCATCGACGAGGCGTTGGTGTACCTGGCCGGTGGGCGCACCGCGGTGCTCATCGGTCCTTCAGGCTCGGGCAAGTCGACCCTCGTGAACGCGCTTGCAGGTGAGGACGTGCAGGAGACGCGTGAGGTTCGGGTCGCCGACGGACGGGGCCGCCACACGACCGTGTCACGGGAGCTGATCGTGCTGCCAGGCGGCGGGCTCATCATCGACACTCCGGGCCTCCGGGCGGTCGGCATGTGGGACTCCTCCGAGGGCCTTGCGCAGGCCTTCTCGGATATCGATGCGCTTGCCGCGCACTGCCGTTTCCGGGACTGCCGGCACGAGGGGGAGCCGGGGTGCGCAGTGGAGGCCGCCGTCGAGCGGGGTGAGCTCGCCGGACGGAGGCTGGATAGCTTCAGGGAGCTGCAGGCCGAGATCGCGACGGTCAACGAGCAGCTCGACGTCAGGGCGCGACTCGAGAAGAAGCGTGAGGACAAGATCCTCGCCCGCTCAATCAAGGACTTCTACAAGAACGGCGACAAGCGCCGGTGATCCGACGCTTGTCGCCGTGCGGTTCTTACCGGATGCGGTAGACGTCGCGAGCGACCAGTGCCGCCAGGGCGAACGTGAGATTCGCGGCGGCCCAGCCCATCTCGAGCGTTGCGGTGAGACCCGACCCCGACCAATCGGCGAACGAGTACCCGGCGTCGGTCAGCGCGTAGATGAGAGCGCCGATGATGACGACCCACCACGGCCAGCCCAGCCGCCCGGCTCCAAGCTGCCGGATGACGAGGGCGAGGGCCAGTGCGGGAGCAAGCATGAAGAACACGTCGCCGAGCGGGTAGAGCGTGCTCACGACGAGCCCCCAGAAGCCAAGTTCGGCCGTGCCGGCGGGGAAGATATGCGGGCCGAGAAGCAGCGCGTACACCACACCGCCGAGGATGAGGCCGACCACACCTGCGGTGATGAGGGGTGCCCGTACCGGGGTGAGGTGGCTGTACGAGCGGATGGCCAATGCCATCGCGGCTATGAAGAACACGTACTGAAGCACGTAGAACGGGTCGGCCAGGCTCGGATACGGGTCCAGGCCCATGTGTAGCTCGAGGACGGTCCAGATGATGTCGCCGATGGCGAAGGCGGCTACGCCGAGACCCACGAGAAGCCATTGCTTGCCGACTCCCTGGCTGAGTCCGATCCGCAGCGCGACCGCGATGATCACGACGGCGAAGAGCACCTGCAGCAGCGTGCCGAACCAGTAGGACATTGCGTATGCGGTGTCGCTCAGTGCATCGGCGTACATCTGCGTGCTCAGGAATCCGTACAGTGCGGTGAGACCGATGAGGACACCCGCCGAGATGTAGGTCGCCGGGGTGATGACGCTGTTCTTCTGTGCGGTGGTAGTGGGTGCAGCCATCAGTTCCCCCTTTCGATCTGTGCGAGCAAGTCATCGATCACACCGGATGGCGCCACGGGGCTCAGCAGGCGGCGCACATTGGACTCGAGCGCCGGCAGGTCCGCGTCGGTGAGCTCGTCAGCGGTCTTGCCGATCGAGAGCGCCGTACCGCGCACACAGGTGTCGGCCACCGTCGCTCCGACATACGGACTCAACGCAGTGATGACGCGTTCGCGCAGCGTAGCCATGGTCCCCCCCATCACTCGAACAGCAGCCGACCCGGTGAAAGTGCTTGACTGCAATACTGTCGGCCACCCCCGAGTGTCCGTTCGAAGTGACGTTTGTGTCAAGCGTCGCAGTCCGGACGACAGGCGGGTGGACGACGGTATACTCGAGACGTCTGACAGTCTTGCCGGTGGTGGCGGGCGCCACGCGGCGTACACCTTAGGAGGAACGATGAAACGACGATTGGGGCCGAGTGACCGGCTCTATCCGATGCCTGTGCCACTCGTATGTGGTGGCACGATGGAACATGCCGACGCGTGTGCGGTCGCCTGGATCGGCATCTGCGCGACCGATCCGCCCCGGATCGCGCTGGCTCTACGCGAGAGTCGGTACACGCTCGAACTCATCCGCGCCTCCGGCACCCTTACGGTCAACACACCGCGGGCGGCCGACGCTGCGGTCGTGGACTACTTCGGCATCACGAGCGGGCGTGCCACCGACAAGTTCGCCGGAAGTGGTTGGACGCTCGAGCTGTCGGTCGCGGTCGAGGCGCCCCGGATCGCAGAGTGCCCCTACCAGATGGAGTGCAGGGTCACGCACGAGATCCCACTCGGGAGTCACGTGCTGGTGGTGGCCGAGGTCGTCGAGAGCCACGCCGAGGACTCGATACTGGATGCGAGCGGCTCGAAGGTGGATGTCGGGCTGCTCGACCCGCTCGTCTACATTGCCGGGAGCAGGGAGTACCGCCGTCTGGGCGAGAAGGTCGCCGATGCGTACACCATCGGCAAGGGCGTGGGCCAAGAGCGCTGATTCATGCGCGTGATGCATACACACGGGGCCGACCGAGTCGTGCGACTCCGTGGATTCAGAAGGGCGCCCGCATCGCGGGCGCCCTTCCGGCGGGACTGATATCGGGGGGAATCGATCTCAGTCACTGCTGACGTCGGTCGGCACACACTTGGCGTACTTGTATGCGTGCCGGTTCTGGTGGCGCAGGAGCTTCTGCACCCACTCAGGAGAGTGAGCCTGGATCATCTCGCCAGCCTGGGTCTGGGCCTGGGTCATCTCGCCGGCCTGGGTCATCTCGCCGGTCTTGGCCTGCGTCTTGACCTGGGCCATCTCGCCGTCCTGGTTCTGCGTCCTCACCCGGACCATCTCGCCGGCCTGGGTCTGCGTCCCTTCGCAAGAGCGGAGCTGAAGCTGGACCGCATCCTCGGGGCACTCGACGCACGTTCCGTCCTGGTACCTATCCTGACTTTGGGTCTGCGTCGCTGCCAGCGCAGGGGTGGCGATCAGCGCGAACGCCGAAACCATCGCCACTACTGTAAGAGTCCACCGTTTCATGGGGTACACCTTCTTCCGGACTGAGGGGTGGCACACCCAGAAGAACGGAGGCGACCACCCGGGGGTTACGGCCGTGGATGCACGGATTTGACGAGCGGTGTCGCGATCAGCGGAGCCCGGAGGTCCCGCTCGTCTCGCATGAGCCGTCGGGGTTTGCCGACGCGCTCGTGTCCTGCTGGGCAGGTTCGCGATATCCGAGGCCGTCATCGGGGCTTCCTCCCGTGCCGTCCGGCTCGGGCCTGTTGTTCGATCCACCGCTGCCCTCGGGTGCGTGCTGCATGACGGGTGCCGATACCGCTTCATCGATCGCCTCGCGAGTCTGCACCGGCGCGTCAGCACCGCGCTCGCGGATGCGATGCGCCTCTTCCTCCCCGAGGGTCCCCTCGGCAGGAGTGGCCTGACGGACCGCTTCGCGCAGCGCACCGAGTGAGTCGTCGACGAGCTGTGGCTCAGAGCCCTTGCGGGCAAGGCTCGCGGTCTCACCCGCGCGTCGTGCGGCGATGCTCACGAGCAGCCGGTTCTCCAACCTGCCTGGAGGCAGGATAGACACAGCGGCGTTCTCGGCCGCGATCTTGACGCCGTACAGCGGATCACCAGGCAGCGAGTGCTCCGTCGCGTATGCCACGCCGCTTCCCAGCACGGCGAGTGCGGTCGCGGCTGCTGCAACACGATGAGAAGCAAGCATGAGAAGCCCGCCACGCCGGTCAGCGAGGACCTCGTGCATCACACGCGTGCGGATCTGCGCACGCGTAGACGCGCTCAGTGGCTCCGCAGCCTTGCCGAGTGCCTCAGTGAGCTCGTCTGTGAGCAGATCATCGTCACGCACCATCGTGTTCGCCTTCTTGAAGTAGCCGGGCGAGTGTCCTGATCGCCCGGTGCTGCAGTGCCTTGATCGCATTCTCGTTCTTGCCCAGCGCGTCGGCCGTGTCCTTGATGCTCATGTCCCACCAGAACCGCATCGCGATCACCGCCGCCTGCTCGTCAGTCAACATACTCACTGCGGCTCGCACCCGAACCGAGTCGACCGCGGCGATTGCGGCGATATCGGCCGGTTCGGCGGTCTCTCCCGTGTCGGGGGATTCCTCCGTCGGGACCGGGCGGTGCGCCTTCCGGCGGTATTCGTCGACGACGGCGTTCCGCGCGATCCTGAACAGCCACGCTGAGAACGGCAGCCCGCGGTCATCGTAGCCGCCGATCGCCTCCCACGCTTTCAAGAAGACCGTCGCGGTCACGTCTTCGGCGTCGTGTGTGGAGTCGACTCGCGAGCGGATGAACGCGTAGACCCGGTCGGCGTACTCGTCGTACAGCCGTCCGAACGCCTTCGCATCCCCACCGCAGGCTCGACGCACCGTGCGCGCCAGGCGCCGCTCGGCCAGATCGGTCGATTGCTGTCTGTGCGTTACTGACAACGCAGAAGACCCCTCACGCGTTACTGGGACACCTGGCGAACCTGCGCCAGGTCACTGACAGGCATCATAGCGGCAGCAACGCGCCAACGGAGAATCGGTTACGGCGCGGTCATGGGAGGCTGCCGCCGGAGGGCGGGCGGGGGGCGCCGTCTATCCGCAACCGCCAGGGACAGCGCATGGCGCCGAGGGCGACTTGCCCACGGGTCGCTGTACCGGGATGGTGCGCGCGCGTTCGGGGTGCAGGATGCAGGTGAGGTCCTCGGCCATGTAGTCGCCTTCACGCTGCCACGCCTTGGCACGACAGCCCCGACAGATGCGGGAGTACTCACATGCGTCCGGAGCGCACATGCCCGTCGACTCCTGCAGGTCGATCTGGTACAGGGCGTCGGTGGCCTCGGCGAAGCTCATCTCGCGGATGTTGCCCACCGTCCAGTCCTGCGCGAACTGGCAGGGCATGACGTTGCCTTCCGAGCTGAGGTTCATGTGGCCCTTGCCGACCGGGCAGGCGCTCATGATCTTCAGGCGCTCGAGACCCTTGCTCACGTCCACACCGCGCTCGATGAACCGCTCCGCGATGTACGGGATCACCGAGGGGAGCGCGCCCACGTCGTATTCGAACTTGAGGTCGGGGTCCAGCATGTCCTCGACGATGAAGTCGGCGAGCTCGCGCCACTGTTCCACGGTCACCCGGGCGTCGTCCTCGCCTTCGCTGCGGCCCGATGTGATGAGGTCGCAGATGTAGATCATGCCGCAGTCGTGATCCTTGGCCATCTGGATGATGTCGAAGATGTGCGGCCACGTGTCCACGGAGAGTGCGGTCTTGAGCACCACACCCACGCCCTCGGCGCGGAGCGCCTTGATCGCACGCAGCACACGTGCATGCGTTCCCGGGACACCGACCATCTTGTCGTGGAACTCGGCCGGGCCGTACATCGATGTGGCGATCCACCGCACGCCGTACTCCTTGAGGCGCGTAGCGGCGGCTTCATCGATCATCGTGCAGTTGGTTGAGATTGTGGGACGGACGCCCTGGGCATTCACCTCGGCCAGGATCTCCCAGAAGTTGGGGCGCATCATCGGCTCGCCGCCGGAGAGGAAGACGACCGGTACGCCTGCCTCGCCCATGCGCCGAACGACGTCGATGGTCTCCTCATCCGAAAGCTCGTCGGGGAGCACGTGCGCATCGGCGGACATGTAGCAGTGGTCGCAGAGCAGATTGCAGCGGTTGGTGATGTTCCAGATGATGTCGCTCGGCCGGCCGAGCTCCGCGCACTTGAGTGCCTTGTTCTCCGCCTCTGAGAGCGGGCCGTCGAAGAAGAGCGAGCGGACGTGTGCCATGAAGAGTGCCTCCTTGTGGAACGATAGACACAGCCTCGTGCCGGCGAGGCGGATCGGCGAACCTTCACAGGGTAGCACCGTGCAAGGTGCGCGCCAAACGCGGCGGCGTCAGCGACCTCAGGATGCCACCTGCCGGGTGGGGTACTTTCTGTACTGAGGGTACCCGACCGCCTGCGGCCCGTCCCGGGTACCCCCGGAGCGAGACCCGGGCCGCCGTTTGTCCACAAGGGGGCCGCCATAAACGGAACCATCGCCACGCTCATCCTGATCAGTGCGGCGCTCCTGGCGGCGGGCGTGCTGGCGAGCAAGCTCTCGTCCCGTTTCGGCATCCCCGCGCTGCTGCTCTTCCTCGTGACCGGCATGCTCGCCGGCTCGGAGGGGCCGGGTGGGATCCCGTTCGACAATCCGGTCCTTGCGATGGCGATAGGATCGGCGGCACTCTTCCTCATCCTATTCGACGGTGGCCTGCAGACCGACCTAAAGAACCTCTCGCGCACGGTCGCGATCAGGGGCGCGCTGCTTGCGACGGCCGGTGTCATGCTCACCGCCGGCATCGTGGGTGCGTTCGCCGTGTTCGTGTTGGACCTGCCACTCACCGACGGCCTGCTGCTTGGCGCGATCCTTTCATCTACCGATGCGGCTGCGGTCTTCTCGGTGCTCCGCTCGCGAAGCATGGGTCTGCCGCCGAAGCTTCGGACACTCATCGAGCTCGAATCGGCGAGCAACGACCCCACCGCCGTCTTCCTTACGGTGACCCTCATCGCGCTCGCCGCGGGCGATGCGCCGACGGGTGCGCTCCTTCCCGCGATGTTCGCCCTCAAGCTCGTCGGCGGTGGCGCGGTCGGGTGGCTCTCGGGTCTCTTGATCGTGCGGATCCTGAACCGCATCGATCTCGAGCACGACGGCCTTTATCCCGTGCTGACGCTTGCCGCGGCGGGCGCGGTGTTCGGGATCGCCGAGGTCGTGGGTGCGAGCGGTTTCATGGCGGCCTACATGGCGGGGCTCGCGATGGCGGGCCGGGTCTTTGCGCACCGCCGCAGCCTGCTCCGCTTCCACGAGGGCATCGCCTGGCTGATGCAGATCGTGATGTTCCTGATCCTCGGCCTGCTCGTCTTCCCTTCCGAGTTGCTCGACAACGCGCTACCGGGTCTCGCCATCTCGGCGGTGCTGATGTTTGTCGCACGTCCCCTCGCGGTGATGGCGCTCCTCCTTGGCTCGGACTTCTCGATCCGCGAGCGGGTCATGGTCTCGTGGGTGGGGTTGCGCGGCGCGGCACCGATCATACTGGCCACGTTCCCGATGGTCGCCGGGCTCGGTACGGCGGGGTCGATCTTCAACACGGTGTTCTTCGTCGTCGTATTCTCGGTGCTGATCCAGGGACCGACCGCGGGTCTGGTGGCGCGCCTCCTCAGGGTGGACGTTCCGATGGAGAACACCGAACGACTGCCGATCGAGATCGATACCGATGCGGCGATGGGGATGACCGTCGCGCGCCTTGAGGTGGAGCCTGGCGCGGTCGCCGACCGGAGGCACCTGCTCGAAGTGGGTGGGCCCGATATGCCGCTTGTGATCCTCATGCGCAGGCACGGCTGGTACTTCATCCCCACGGGAACGACCGTGCTGGCCGGCGGTGACGAGCTCTACGTGCTGGGTACCGCCGAGATGATCGAGGCGATGCGCCCGGTTGCGTGCGACGCGGTCCGCTGCGACCTCTAGCCGCGGGAGGGCAGGGGGTCGGTGATGGTCTGCCACCATCCGACATGGTTGCGCACGGAGAACTCGATAAGCCCGCGGCCCAACAGCTCGCCCAGGTAGCCCTTCACATCGGTGACCGCGAGCCAGTACACGGCCTGGTTCTCCACGAGCCCGAGTTCACGTGAAATGAACGCAACGGCACCCTCGGTGGTCATGCCGTCCCGAAGCCCGTGGAGGAGGAGCTCGGCGGTGCGACGGACCTGCGTGCTGTGGAAGTCGATGTGCTCCTCGGCCTCATCGCGGCGGATCGGCCGCCCGTGCGCCGGAACGACCCACTCGCACCGTACGCTTCGGATCCGTTCGAGTGAGGCTATCACCATGCCCGGATCGATCGCGTAGGGCAGTGGGTGCTGCTCCCAGAGTTCTCGCTGGTAAAGGGCGTCGCCGGTGAAGAGCACGCCGTCGGCGGTGAGGAAGCCGTGATGGCCGAGCGTGTGGCCCGGAAGCGGGATCGCGGTCGCGCGTGGGTCGTCGAAGTCCTCGACGTAGCCGTCCACAGCGCACCCGATACCGCGGAACAGCTTGGTGGTCATCTTGTCGCTCGGCTTGGCCCAGCTGAACATCCCCCGGATGTTGATGTCCGGGTTCTCCACCATCGCTGCGTCATCGCGGGCGGCCAGCACACGAGTGCCAGCCTCGCGGAGCAGGTGGGCGATAGAGAAGTGGTCGGCGTGACCGTGCGTGATGGCGAGCAGGTCGAGCGACACACCGGTGTAGGCGGTCTCATCCTCGGAGGTGTCGATGCCGAGTCCGGCGATGTACCCGGCGTTCGTGAGCCCCGGCACCACGTAGGTATCGCCGGTCAGGTGTATGGCGGTGTCGGGCACAGAAGGCATGGAGACAGTATGCCACTGCACATCGGCACGCGACTCGCTATGATGGGGCTACGGGCGAACGCCCCAGGACGCGATCCGGCGTGCCGCGACCACGAGGAGGTGATTCAGCGTTGAGTAGTCATTGCATCGCTGCGGAGGTGTCCACCTCGTAGGACGGCGGGTGAGCGGGCCGAGCTGGCCCGGCGCTACGTGCTCCTGCAAACCAGGACGAAGTCGCTGTCTGACGCAGCGATGGGAGAGGGTCGTCGGGTAACCGGCGGCCCTCTCTGTGTTCGGGGGTAGGCTGAACGCGGCTACCCTGCGCGCTCGGCGTCGTACGAGTCGATCAGCATCCTGAGCGACCGAACGCACGTCTCATCGCGCCACTCGCTCATGCGTGTGGCCAGTTCGGTGGGAAGATCGCTCACGTCGCTCTCGGCATACGCCGAACCAAAGACCGAGAAGCCGGTCACGAGCGCGATCATCGACTGCCAGAGATCGACCGCGTCGTTGTCGCTGAAGCCGAGTTGCGTGAGGAACACAAGACCGCTGTCGGGGTCGGTCTCCACCCGCCTGCCCGCGAGCGGGGTGAGGTTGGGGTGTGCCGCCAGTACCCGCTGATACTCGGCGAAGATCGCAAGCAAGAGCTCCTTCCAGTCTTCCGGCAGCGGGTCGGGTATGCGCATCTCGGAACGCATGCGTACGACGATGCCGTCGAGGAGCGCGTCCTTGTTGGGCAGGTGATGGTAGAGAGAGGCAGCCTCGACGCCCACTTCGGCAGCGAGGCGGCGCATCGAGAGCGCGTCGAGGCCCTCGGCGTCGGCGATCGCGAGTGCGGCGGTGAAGAGTTCGTCTTTGGTGAGCGGGGTGGCGCGCTTCTTGGGTGCGACCATTCAGGAGACTCCTCGGAAAGACGCTTGACCCTAACGGTGTTAGGTAGCATACTGCACTGGCAACCTAACAGCGTTAGGTTAGCATGTCGAGAATCAGAATGCGAGGGGTGCGGGGTGGAGCCAACCATCGATCGGCGCGAGTTCGTGCGGTTGGGGGCGTGTATCGGTGCGGTCACAGCGCTCTCGTTGGCCGTTGGATGTTCGTCTGCGGAGACGGCGGATCCGGATGACTCGGCCATCGAGACACCATCATTCGAGTACGGGGAGGAGACCGGAATGTCCAAGCGGGTGCTGGTGGGCTACGCGACACGCACGGGGTCGACGACGGGCGTGGCCGAGGCGATCGGACGCACGCTCAGCGAGCGCGGTTACGCGGTGCACGTGAAGCCGCTTCGCGAGAAGCCGTCGCCGGGCGGGTACGACGCGGTGGTCGTGGGCAGCGCCATCAACGGTGCAGCGTGGCTCCCCGAGGCGATCGGCTGGGTCGAGTCCAACACCACCGTTCTGGGCGACATCCCCACGGCCGTCTTCTGCGTGCACAGCATGAACGGCGGCGGTGACGAGAAGCAGACGCGTAAGCGGCTCGCGTACCTGGAGAAGGTGCGGGCAGCCGTCACGCCTGCGGCCGAGGGGTTCTTCCTCGGCAAGGGGCC
Source organism: Coriobacteriia bacterium (assembly GCA_016933785.1). GTDB lineage: Bacteria > Actinomycetota > Coriobacteriia > Anaerosomatales > Anaerosomataceae > Anaerosoma. The sequence continues at coordinate 18,574 of JAFGAG010000031.1, forward strand.
GACCGCTGATGACTCGTCGCTTATCGCGCGCTGGGCCTTCAAGACCTTCGGTGGTACCGCCGAGGGCGATGCGCGCGACTGGAACAAGATCAAGGCATGGGCCGAGAGTCTGGACCTGTAGGCGGGCCACGTGTTTCGTGCGCGATAACTCTCCGTAAGAACACAGCTAAACCGCTGAACACCGTCCCGTCTGCCGCCGACAATGCTCCATGTCGGCAAACGATGGGAGTGGTCGGGTGAAGCTGTACGAACTCTGCCGTGCAGTCACAGAGGAGCTTGAGCGCCGCCATGAAGGCGATGCGTTCGGCCTCGTGATGGCCAAGGGCGCCATGGCGCGAGAGACGGGATTCCTGGTGGCGCTGGTCAGCCCGAGGGACCCGGACGACGCCGAGAAGATCCACAAGCTCAGGCAAGCCGCCGCCAACGCCGACATCATCCTCTAGGACGGGAGCGTCAGAACATGAGTGTTCGACAGCGCATAGCCATCGCGATGATCGCCGCGGTGTTGGTGAACGTGGTCGCAGGCGTCGCGTCCTGGTGGCTCAACGACCGTGCCGACACGAATGAACTCGAAGCACGCGATGCGACCCTTCGGGCCGAGTGGGTCGGCCAGGTGGGTGGCGCGTCAACGGCCTTCATGAGCGAGGCGACCGATCTTGCGCTTGGCGTGAGGTCGGGCAAGAGCGAGGAGGCGTCAGCCGAGTACGGGGACCTGGTCGGTGCTGATGCATCGGTTTCGCGCCTGATCTCCCGGATGCCGGATGGGCTCGAAGACGGCCTTGCGCGCCGCATCGTCGAGGAGTGGGATGCCGTGCGACCGGGCGTGCTCGCCTGGGTGAACCTTGAGGCTGAGGACGCGGGAGTGCCGCTGCGGCTCTCGCTCACCGATGCGGGCCAACTTCGGTCGAGCACGAGCACCAATATCGACGCAGACGCGGACTTCCTGGGGATGGAGCCCGGCGCGGTCCGCAGGGCCATCCGCGCTGAGGCCGAGGCGTTCAGCAAGGGCACGCTGAGAGTGGCGCTCTCGGACGCGACCGCCGACGCATCGGCCGCTCGAGTGGCTGCGGTGGAGGCGCGGGACACGGCCAAGACCGTCACGCTCGCCGCGATCGCGCTGAGCGTGCTGGTAGCACTCGCGGCTGCCGTGTGGTTGTACCGGACGATCGCGGGTCCGCTCGGCCGCGCTCAAGAATCGGCACGGCGTGTTGCCGCTGGTGACCTGGAGACGACGTTCGAGGTTCATGGCGACGACGAGATCGGCAGTCTGGTGGAGGCGGTCGAAGAGATGCGCGGCTCGGTCGTGGGACAGCTCGCCGTGATGCGGGAGATGGCCGGTGCGGTGATCGTGACCGCCGAGGACGTGACCGAGGGTGCGCGCAGCATCCGCGCGCTCGGTGTCAGCAGCGACGAGGGCTTCACCCAGGCCATCGCCCGCGTGGAGGGCGACTCGGAGCTGCTCACATCGCTCGCGCGCCAGATGCTCGAGGCCTAGGCGAGGACAGAGAGCGCCGCGGACGCGGGAGAGGCTTCCCGCCTCGCTCAACTGGTCGCTGCTTCGCGACTCGCAGCTTCCGGACCCAGCGTTCGGCCCAGGCGGACCGATCGCGAAGCCTACAGTCTGGCATCGATCGGGGCGTCGCACAGAGCACCCACACACGTGAACACTCCGGAAGAAGTGTACGCACCGACGGTCATGCAGCGCTGTCGCCCGGCCTATCGTGCGTGAGAGTCGCAGCAACGGGGTACTGTAGAGCCTGGTGACATTCGCCCGGAGTCCGGACGCGACGGAGGGATACGCATGAGAAGCAAGGTTGTGGCGGTCGTGGTGGGTGTGGCCCTCGTGGCGCTCGGTGTCATATTGAGCGGGAATGCGCTCGGCTGGTGGAGCGCTGACCTCTTCTTCGACGGCTGGTGGACGCTGTTCCTCATCGTGCCGGGACTGGTGAGTCTGCTCGGTCAGGGGCCCAACCTCGCAAACATCATCTTGATCGGGGTGGGAGCGCTGTTGTTGGCCGACGCGCAGCAGGCGTTCGGGGATATCTCGGTCTGGTCGCTCATCATGCCGCTCATCCTCGTGGCCGTGGGCGCGACCGTCGTGTGGAAGGGTGTCGCAACGCCGAAGCTTCCCGTTGATTCCGAGGGGCGCCCGCTTCCGGCCGGCAGTCAAGTGAGCGCTGTCTTCTCCGGGAGCACCGCTGCGTACAACGGACTTCCCTTCACGGGAGCCACCACGCTCGCGGTCTTCGGCGGCGTGGACCTGGATCTGCGCGGGGCGATCATCGAGAACGACGTGGTCATCGACGCAACGTCACTGTTCGGCGGCACGGACATCATCGTCTCGCCGGGCACGAAGGTGGAGCTCACGTCGGTGGGCGTGTTCGGCGGATCGGACAGCAACGCCGAGCCGCCCCAGCCCGGTGCAACGGGACCGGTGGTCCACGTGCGGTCGACGGCGGTCTTCGGCGGTCTGGAAGTGAAGGTGAAGTAAGACAGCCACCCCCTCGGCGTGCTACCCTGTACCGCTGCATTTCCGAGAGAGAAGAAGTCCCCATGCGCGCTGCGAACATCCGCAACATCGCCATCATCGCCCACGTCGACCACGGCAAGACCACCATCGTGGACCGGCTGCTCCAAGCCACGCACGTCTTCCGCGACAACCAGCAGGTCGTCGATCAGGTCCTGGACTCCAACGACCAGGAGCGCGAGCGGGGTATCACCATCCTCGCCAAGAACATCTCCGTGCGCTACGGCGACATCAAGATCAATGTCATCGACACTCCCGGCCACGCCGACTTCGGCGGCGAGGTGGAGCGGGTGCTCAAGATGGCCGACGGATGCCTGCTCATCATCGACGCGTTCGACGGCCCGATGCCTCAGACCCGCTTCGTGCTGCGCCACGCACTCGAGCACGGCCTGAAGCCCCTCGTCGTGGTGAACAAGATCGATCGCAAGGGTGCACGCCCGATGGAGGTCATCGGCGACGTCTTCGACCTCATGGTCGAACTCGGTGCCGACGACCAGCAGCTCGACTTCCCGATCATCTACACGAGCGCTGTGAACGGCTACGCGCGCCTCGACCCCGAAGACGGCAACATGGACATGACGCCGCTTCTGGACGCGATCGTGGAGCACGTGCCGTGCCCGGACGTCGACCCCGACGGGCCGGTGGCCATGCAGGTATGCACCATCGACCACTCGGAATACGTGGGTCGTATCGGCATCGGCCGGTTGTTCTCGGGCACCATGCACAACGGCGAGAAGATCCTCGTGATCAAGAACGATGGCAGTCGCTATCAGGCGACCGTCAAGGCGCTCTATACCTTCGAGGGCATGGGTCGCGCCGAGGCCCAGCAGGTGCACGCCGGTGACATCATCGCAGTCGTGGGCGTGGACGACGCCGACATCGGCGATATGTTCACCTGTCGTCTTGAGCCCGTGCAGCTCGATCCGATCCACGTGGAGGAGCCGACGATGTCGGTCGTCTTCGCGGCGTCCACCAGCCCGCTGGTGGGCCGAGAGGGGACCATCGTCGGTGGACGCCAGATCAAGGAGCGGCTGCTCCGGGAGGCCGAGTCGAACATCTCGATGCGCATCACCGAGAGCGAGGACAAGACCGGCATGGAGGTCGCCGGCCGTGGCGTGCTGCACCTATCGGTGCTCATGGAGACCATGCGCCGCGAGGGCTACGAGTTCCAGGTGGGTCGGCCGCAGGTGATCATCAGGCACGAGGGAGGCAAGAAGTTCGAGCCGGTCGAGCAGGCCGTCGTGGATGTGCCGAGCGAGTATGCCGGCAAGGTTATCGAGATATTCGGTAGCCGCGGTGGCGAGATGACCGACATGGTGCAGCGCGACGACCAGGTGCACCTCGAGTTCAAGATCGCCACCCGCGGCATCATGGGTCTGCGCACCCGCATCCTGAACGCCACCCGCGGTGAGGCCACGCTGTTCCACCATTTCTTCGAGTACGGCCCGTACCGGGGCGACATCGGCGGCCGCATCAACGGATCGCTCATCGCGATGTCCAACGAGAAGTCGGCCGCTTACGCGCTCGATGCCCTGCAGCAGCGCGGGAAGCTCTTCATCGGCCCGGCCGAGATGTGCTACGAGGGCATGATCGTGGGCGAGAACGCCAAGGACAACGACCTCGTAGTCAACGTGGCCAAGGCCAAGCAGCTCACCAACATGCGTGCGTCGTCGGCCGACAAGGGCATCATCCTGGCCCCGCCCATGACGTTCACGCTCGAAGAAGCGCTCGAGTACATAGAGGACGATGAGCTCGTCGAAGTCACGCCGAAGAACATACGGTTGCGGAAGCGGTTCCTGACCGAGAACGAGCGCAAGAAAGCGAAGCGCAATTAGGGGATGCGGCAGGCGGATGATCACGCGCTCGAGCTTCGCAAATTGAGCGCTTAGATCATCCGCCTGCCGCATCCATTTCGCTCGAGTTCTGGGGTGAGCGGCTGAGACCACCCCGTCGCGTCCATCGCACGCGACACGTTCTTTTTGCAGACGATTCACCCGGGTGCAACCAATACAACCGCCGCATCCGCCATACCTCTGAGAAGAGCCCGTCGCTCTTCGAGCCACACGGAGGCTGCATGGCGCGAGCGGATCTGCACGTGCACACGCGCTACTCGGACCACCCCTCAGAATGGTTCCTGCAGCGGCTGGGTGCCGCTGAGTCCTACACGGAGCCAGAGGAGGTCTATCGCATCGCCAAGGCGTACGGGATGGACTTCGTCGCCATCACCGATCACAACCGGATCGACGGCGCGCTCGAACTCAAGGCCGCGCATCCGGAGGACGTGATCGTCGGCGTGGAGACGACCGCGTACTTCCCGGACGACGGCTGCAAGGTCCACATCCTGCTGTGGGGGATCGATGAGCGGCAGTTCGAGCGTATCCAGGCGCTGAGAACCGATATCTACAGTCTCAGCGGCTACATCGCCACGGAAGGCATCGCACACGCCGTGGCCCACGCCACCTACTCGGTGAACGGGCGCCTGACGGTGGACCATCTCGAGAAGCTGCTGCTTCTCTTCGGGTCGTTCGAAACGATCAACGGTTCGCGCACGCGACGGCAGAATGAGAGATGGGCGTCGGTGCTCGAGGGTTTGAGCCCTCGCCTGATCAGCGACATCGAAGCTGCACACCGGCGCAGACCGACGATGCCGCAACCATGGATCAAGGGCGTCACCGGAGGCTCGGACGATCACGCAGGTCTGTTGATCGGCCGGACATGGACCGAGGCCGAGGCGGAGACGGTCGAGGAGTTCCTGGACGCGCTCCGAACGGGGCGGACCCAGGCCGACGGCCGCCACAACGACTACCGCGCATTGGCATTCTCGATCTACCGGATCGCCCTCGAGTTCTCGCAGTCGCGTTCACAGGGGACGGACAGCCTGTTCGCGCGGCAGGTCAACGGTCACCTGTTCGGGATCGGTGGCTCGCCCACGGCTCCGGCCGCTCGCCTGATCGCCGGTCTGAAGGCATCCAAAGACCCACTCGGCGTCCGCCTGCTCGAGTTGCATGATGCACTCGAGGGGGCCGGCAACGCTGATCTCGACGCGAGGTTCGACATCGCCTACGAGCACCTTGCGCGGGCATCGGGTGAGATGCTCGGTTCGGTCCTGGCCTCCACGCAGGACTCCCTTCAGCGCGGCGACCTGACCTCGATGATGCGTGACATCTCGACCGCGCTTTCGGCCGGCTTCCTCGCGGCTCCGTTCTTCACCACGGTCGGGGCTCTCTCCCGCGGACGTTCCGCCGCCGATGGCCTTGCCGCCCGGCACGATCTCGGTAGCAGGGAGCCACGACGCATCCTCTGGTTCACTGACACGCTCACCGACCTGAACGGTGTGTCGGTGACCCTGTCGCAGGTAGCCCGCATCGCAGCGGAGCGCGGCGATGCATTGCGGGTGGTCTCCTGCGGCCTGGGTGATGCCGCACATCTTCCGGAGACGATCATCGACCTGCCGCAGGTGTTCGAGTTCCCGCTCCCGTACTACGAGAGCTACACGTTGAGCGTGCCGTCGCCGCTCGAGTCACTGAAGATCCTGCAGGAGTTCAATGCGGACGAGGTCATCGTATCGACACCCGGACCGGTCGGAGCCTTCGGTGTCGCCCTCGGAAGACTCCTGGACGTGCCGTGCCGATTCGTCTACCACAACGATTTCGCGCAGCAGGCGGCCGCCTCATCGGGCGATGAGTCGCTTGCCGAGACCGTCGACGCGGCGATGATGTGGTTCTGTCGACAGTTCGACGAGATCCTCGTGCCGAGCCAGGCGTACTGCACGCGGCTGGAGGCCGCCGGGATCGAGCCTTCGAAGCTGAAGCCGTTCCGCCGGGGCATCGATACCGCACAGTTCTCGCCTCGTCGCTCCGGTCATGACTGGCTGCAGCGCAGGTTCGGTCTTCCGGAGGGTCCGACGCTGCTCTACACGGGCAGGATCTCGCCCGAGAAGTCGCTCGAGACGCTTGTCGGCGCATACCGGGCGATCATCACCCATCGTCCCGAGACCAATCTGCTCATCATCGGTGACGGCCCGTCCGCCGGACGCCTGAGGGATCTCACCGCCGATCTCGAGCGCGTACGGATCCCCGGTCCGATCCCCAATGAGGATCTCCCCATGGTGTACTCGGCGTGCGACCTGCTCGTCTTCCCGAGCAAGCTGGACACGTTCGGGATGACGGTGCTGGAAGCACAGGCATGCGGTACTCCGGCAGTCGTCAGTGACTCAGGTGGTCCGTGCGAGATCGTCGTCAACGGCGTCACCGGGTATGTGGTCAGAGATGACTGTGAATCCGGTTGGAGTGCCGCCATCGAGCTGATCTTCGACCTCATCGAGACATCGCCCGCACGGTATCTTGCGATGTGCTCCTCGGCGCGGCACCGCGCGTTGACCTACGACTGGAACGTGCTTCTCGACGCCCTGATGGCGGGATCGCCCCTGACCGACGGTACCCGGGCGCGGGTCACCGTCCAGAACGGTGGTTAGAGCGTGGCCATCGCCAGGTTGCTGAAGTTCCGGCGGTAGTAGGCGGCGTACTCCACCTTTCGCTCGAGTGCATCCACGACCGCATTGGCGAAGTTCACCTTCTCGAACTTCTGCGCGCTGCCGAGTCCGCCGGGGGAGAAGACGTTGATCTCCATGAGCTTGTCGCCGACGATATCGAGTCCGACGAGGAACATCCCGTCGGCAACCAGCTTCGGTCGCACGATCTCGGCGATGCGCAGGTGCGTGTCAGTGATGGTCGCCTGCGCGATCGACCCTCCGGCGTGTACGTTGCTGCGGATGTCATCACCCTGCCGGATGCGGCGGAACGCGGCGTACTTCCCTTTGTAGCGAAGCGGCTGGCCGTTCATCATGAACAGTCGGGTATCACCCTCTTCGGCCGCTTCGAGGTACTCCTGGCAGATGACGTAGCCATCGCGCGTGAGCGCCTCGACCATCTGATTCAGGTTCTTGGTCGACTCGTGATCCACCATGAAGACGCCCTGCCCACCGCTGCCCTGAAGCGGCTTCAGGACGGCGCGACCGCCCTGCTCCTTCACGAACGCCTTGATCTCGGCACGGTCGCGCGTGATAAGTGTGCGTGGACGCACCTCCTCGGGGAAGAGCTGGAAGTACATCTTGTTGAGCGCCTTGGCCAGACCGTTGGGATCGTTCAGCACGATGACGCCATTTCGCATCGCGATTCGGCCGAAGTCGATTCCGGCGCTCTGCGCCCATGGCCGCCGCGAGATGTCCTCGGCGGGGTTGCTGCGAAGCATGAGGACGTCAAGATCATCGATGGTGATCCGCTCGGCGCGCGCCCTCTTGCTGCGCAAGTCGGAGAGGTACGCGGTGCCGGATGTGTACTTGGCCCGGGGTGCGTGGATGGCCCGGCCACGGATCTTCTCGTCGGGATCATAGGCGAAGTCGCCCGCCGAGAGCACCCAGGCTTCGTGTCCGCGATTGATGGCTGCGACCGCCAGCCGGGTGGTACTGTAGCCAGCCTCTTCGGTGGCGACATCGTTGACCATGAACCCGATCTTCACTGTGCATCCTCAGGTCGTGGAGTGACCGTCCTGATGGACGGCCGGATAAGACTACGAGACTCGTGCCGCGCCGAAAATGCCGTTCACCGAATGCTACACGGCACTAACAGTCCGTGCCGCTGTGGACGACCCGCCGGAGTGCAGCCTGCAGGTGTGGGAGGGTCCGCGCCACCGCGTTGCTGATCTGCTCTGCGGCGGTCGCATCGATCACGCCCGTCCATTCATCCATGTACGTCTTCTTGAACTCGATCGCCAGGCAGCACCCCGTGGGATAGTGATCGTGCACCCATCGCGAGAGGTGTCCGCCGCGGAACTTCACGTTCTCCCGGACGTCAGCACCGGGACCCAGTGCGTCCGCGAGCGACTCCGCAAACGCGTCGACGACCGGGGACCATCGCTCTCGGTCGAGTGAGCCGGTGCCGAGGTTGACGCCGGGGTTCTCGGTCGGATCGTCCGGCTCGGCCGTCTGACCGCCGCGCCGGTGATTGTACGAGTGCAGGTCGAGCACCACGAAACCACCGTGCCGCATCACCACATCGTCCAGCAGATGCTCGAACTCGGCATAGAAGGCGTCGTACATCGCGAGTGAGCGCTCGAAGACTCCTTCGGGCAGCGGCAGGGCGTTCCACACGTCGATACCCCAGGTGTCGGTCACATCCCCGTAGACCGCGCGCTCCCGGGGCCGATTGAGATCGACCTCGAAACGGGAGCGGTTCACCGCGACGCGGGTGGGGACCGCTGCACCGAAGCGTTCGGTGCCGGGATCCTCCTCCCGCAGGCGATCGGCCTCGGACGCCTTGACCAGCGTGGCGACCTCGGGGCGGATCTCGTGTCCGGCGTGCAACGCCAGAGCGATGATCGGACCGCGTCCACGCACGACGCTCCAGGGGGCGTCGACCGCATCACTGGTCATGGGGTGGGAATCCATCGGCTCATACATGGGCGCTCCCGGAGTCACCGTCGCTGATGCAATGGTACACGGGACGCTCCTCACCCTCCGAAGTGCTTCAGCACCACGAGCGCACGCCAGGTGAGCCACCGGCTCGGCTGGCCCTTCGTTTCAACGTCCGCGAGCATCTTGCCGTTGAACGTCTGACGGAGTGTCCAGCGCGATTCTGCGTCTGCTGCCTTCCGCACGACAGCGAGCGCGTCCTCGTACTCGTGCCGTCGTGGTTCTCCGTGGAGCGCGAGCGCGTGCAAGGCCTCGAGCGCGTCCGAGTTGTACGAAAGCGGGTAGCCAAAGCGCAACCAGCCCGGCTTCACGCCATAGTGCAGGTCGGGGTGCTCGCCGCGGAAGCGCTCCAGCAGTCCGTTACGCGCGGATGAGGGAGCACTCCAGAGCATGTCCTGGAACTCGCGCGACTCGGCGGGAAGCGAGCGCATGATCCGCTTGTCGCGCAGAGCGGCGATGCACGCGTCGCGCAGATCGGCCGCCCCGTCGGGCCACAACTCGTGAGGCACCCCGGCAAGGAAGAGCAGCACCTTGGGCGTGAGCATGTGGCAGTACCCGTTGAGCTGATACCCCACGCCCTGGCGGCAGTTGGGGCATCCGAGCTCGCGGAACACCTCGACGCAGTACTCCATGGCATGCACCACACGCTCGTCCCGCGCGTGGCCGAGCCGCGCCAGCGCCCGGCCGACGTTGGCGGTGAGGCACGGGATCGCACCCGCTTCCCGCATGTTGGTCGAGCTCCACGAGCCATCGGGGAGCTGTCGTGAGAACGCGTAGTCTGCGGCGGCGGAGACACGCGGATCGCCGCCGTCGGCGTGCAGTTCGCCGAGGAAGTGGATCTGCCAGAGGCTGCCACGGTACTTCTGGTAGTCGCGAGCCGGTGGTGCCCAGGAACCGTCGGGCTGCATGAACTCGAGGATGCGGGCGACCGGAGCGGACTCGTTGCGACGTGCCCAGAGCTGCCCGGCACGCACGGGTTCGTCATCAAAGACGTCCCGTAGCGCCAATGCGGCCACCGCAGGCTCATCGGCCGAGGTCAGCCACTCTCGTGTGGAGTCCGGGATATGCATGAGCCACCTCCCGGAAGGGTTATGCCCCGGGAGGACGCAGCCGAGTCTTACGGCTCAGCGATCCACTCCTCGATCAACCGGACGAGGTGATCGCGGGCAACGCGGAACGCGTCGAGCCGCTCCTCCTCGGAGCCCATCGCGACAGCGGGATCATCGACCGGCCAGAAGATGCGCTCACCGCCCTGCGGCCAGATGCGCGGACAGTGCTCTTCGGCGTGCGAGCAGACGGTGATCAGGTAGTTGATATGTATCTTGCCGAGGTACTCCTCGACACCCTTGCTGCGCAGACCTTCCGTAGACACGCCGATCTCCTCGAGGACCGCGATCGTCTCCGGGCGGACGTCGGTGGGCTCGAGACCGGCGCTGTGCGCCTCGAAGCGTTCGCCGGCGCGGTCTCGGAGGATGGCTTCGGCCATCTGACTGCGCGCGGTGTTTCCCGTGCAGAGGAACAGTACGCGGGTGCGGTTCACAGAAGCGCTCCTCGCTCTCGTCGACGACTGCTCACGATTATCGACGGAACGCGTCACGAGAGGGGGGATTAAACGAAGAGTTAACGATTCGGACGCGCACGAACAGGCAGCCCCGCCGGTGAGCTAAGCATTCCGATCCCGAAGGCCGAATGCGTGCTCACCGGCGGGGCAGGCCGGTACTCTTCTGTAGGCCGAATGCGTGCTTACCGGACTGACTGTGACTCAGCCCTAGTAGGTCTCGACGAAGATCTCGTAATGCGCCTGCGGGTGCGCACACGCGGGACACTCCTCCGGGGCCTCGGTGCCCTCGTGGATGTAGCCGCAGTTGCGGCACTTCCAGCGCACGACCGTGTCACGCTTGAAGACGGTGCCGTTCTCGACGTTGCTAAGCAGTTTGCGGTAGCGGGCCTCGTGCGCCTCTTCCACCTCGGCGATCTCGCGGAACGAGTGTGCGATCTCCGGGAAGCCCTCTTCTTCGGCGATCTTCGCGAACTCGGGATACAGTTTGCCCCACTCCTCGCGTTCACCGTCGGCTGCCGCGAGCAGGTTCTCGGCGGTAGTGCCGATCACGCCGGCTGGGTACGTGGCGGTGATCTCCACCATGCCGCCCTCCAGGTACTTGAAGAAGACCTTCGCGTGCTCCTTCTCGTTCTCGGCGGTCTCCATGAAGATGGCGGCGATCTGCTCGTAGCCTTCCTTCTTGGCCACGCTCGAGAAGTAGGTGTAGCGGGTCCGCGCCTGGCTCTCGCCGGCGAACGACTTCAGCAGGTTCTGCTCGGTACGGGTGCCCTTGAAGCTCGCCACAGCGGCTCTCCCTTCGGTCGGGGGTTCGATCTGGCCGAGGATTCCGGCCGGACTGCCATTCTACTCGACGCGTCCCCCAACGGTCCTGAGCGCGTCGGCCATCGACGCGGTCGCCGGAAGTGGCAGTCCCCCGGTGATGTCGGCCTTTGCGAGGCGAGACGCTACCGCGGTGTTGGCACAGCACAGCGCCACGAGGATCTCGTGCTTGTGCAGTTGCTCGATCGTCTCCTGCAGGCTCGCCAGCGCGGTGAGGTCGATGAACGGCACGTTCTCAAGGCTGACCACGACGGCTCTGGGTTCCGTGTTGGTGTGCAGCAGGGCGGCCTCGAACTGGTCCACCGCGCCGAAGAAGAACGGCCCATCGATCGTGAACACGAGCACGTCCTTGAATGCGGGGACCACCTCGGGGCTCGCATCGGCGACGGCACCCTCATCGAGCTCGGTGACACCCACCGCCGCGGTCATGCGCCGGAAGAAGTTGAGCAGCGCGAGGATCACGCCCACCTCCACGGCAACCACGAGGTCCGCGAACACGGTGAGTGCAAGCGTGATGAGCATGACCGCTACGTCCGAGCGCGGCGCCCGCTGGGCGATGCGCACGATACGGCCGATCTCGCTCATGTTGAACGCCACGACGAACAGGATCGCCGCCAGCGTGGCGAGTGGTACGTTGGCTGCGAGGGGTGCGAGGGCGACCACCACGAGCACCACTGTGAGCACGTGGAAGATGCCCGCGATGGGACTGTTGCCGCCATGGCGGATGTTGGTGGCGGTGCGCGCGATGGCACCGGTCGCAGCGAATCCACCGAACAGTGATGCCGCGATGTTGGCTGCGCCCTGGCCGAGGAGCTCCTGGTTGGAGCTGTGCTTCGTGCCGGTCATGCCGTCTGCCACGGTGGCCGAGAGGAGCGACTCGATGGCGCCGAGGAGCGCGATCGCGAAGGCGGGGCGTACGAGGTCGGGGAGGTCGCCCCAGGCGAAGTCGGGCAGTGCCAGGGCGGGGAGTCCGCTCGGCAACCCGCCGAAGGCCGAGCCGATGGTGGCGACGCTCTCAGGCCGGGCGATCGCCACGAACACGGTGCCGCCCACGAGCGCGACCAGCGGTCCGGGGATCTTGCCAAGCACCGGTATCTTCGGCCAGAGCACGATCACGATGACGCTCACGACGCCGAGGAGCGTCGTGGTGAGGTCCAGGGCGGGGAGCGCGCGGACCATCTCGGCCAGCTTGCCGGCGAAGTGCTCACCCGTGGTGGCAGGCAGCCCGAAGAAGTTGGGCCACTGGCCGGTCCAGATCACAACGGCGATGCCCGCGGTGAAGCCGAGGATGACCGACTCGGGGATGTACTTGATCACGTTGCCGAGGCGGGCGACCCCGAACACCACCAGGATGATGCCAGCGAGCATCGTGACGACCTGCAGTCCTCCGAGGCCGTAGGTCGCGGTGACGCCCGCGAGCAGCACCGCGAACGCGCCGGTGGGTCCGGCGATCTGCACCCGGCTGCCTCCGAAGAGCGTGACGACGAGTCCGGCGATCATGGCGGTGTAAAGACCCTGTTCCGGCTTGGCGCCAGCAGCGATGGCGAAGGCCATCGCAAGCGGGATCGCCACCACACCCACGACGACACCGGCCGCCATGTTGGGTAGCCAGTTGTGCTTGCGGAGCAGGCCAGCGGCCCAGGCTTCGACGATCGCGGGTCTCACGAGGGGGATCCTTCCGGGTTGAGGGACAGGCGACGACAGTGTACTCCCGCATCCGGTAACGCGATGGTGACGTTATGCGCGATGCGGTATACCCTCGGCGGGAGCGGCGAAAGGGGATCTGATGATCAAGCACATCGTGGCGTGGCGGTTCAAAGACGAGGCGCTTGGCGCCACCAAGGCCGAGAACCTGGCACGCGCCAGGGCGGCGATCGAGTCACTCCGCGAGTCGGTCCCGAGCGTGAGGAACCTCGAGGTCGGCCTCGATGTGGGGATCGACCACGACGCGTGGGACATCGTCCTCCACTCGGAGTTCGATGACCGTGAGGGACTGCACGCCTATCAGGTGCACCCGGAACACGTGAAGGTAGCGAAGCTCATCGGAGAGATGCGGGAGTCTCGCGCCGCTGTCGACTACGAGGTGTGATCCGGGCGTACGGTCAGCCGCCCGGCTGTCAGCGGTTCAGCCACGTGATGCTCGACTGCAGGGCCGTCGCGATCATCACCCAGACAAGGTAGGGGGTGAGCGCGAGCGAAGTCCAGCGCGTGTGCGGCCAGATCGCGATCATCGACCAGACGATCGTGACCAGCACCACGACGATATCAAGCTCCGCGAGCCAGAGGTTGCGCAGACCGAACTGGATGGGCGTGAATGCGATGTTGCTGACCACGTTCAGGAGTATCGGCACCAGCAGCGCCGTTGGGAACTCGCCCCGTGCGATACGGTAGATGACGTAGCCGTATGCCACGATGATGATCGGGTACAGGATGCTCCATACGATGCCGAACACGGGCGCGGGTGGGGCCCAGGTGGGTTTGGCGAGCTCCTCGTACCAGCTCATCGGTCTCTCCTCGCTCGGCTGATGCGCGCCGGGGTCCGGCGCACGTCTCTTGCGTGACTCGCTATCATCGGATGCGACATCGGCTCGCGATGTCCACTGTTCGTGTATCCCCCAGGAGGGAATCGCTATGCCGCGCACGTACCGCTTCGTCATCGTCGACGTGTTCACCGACACGCCGTTCACCGGCAACCAGCTCGGTGTGTTCACCAATGCGACCGGCCTGTCCGACGACGAGATGCTCATGCTCGCGCGCGAGCTGCACTTCTCCGAGACGACGTTCGTCCTGCCTCCCGAAGCCGATGGTGATGTCCGCATGCGCATCTTCACGCCCGTACGCGAGCTGCCTTTTGCGGGTCACCCCACGCTTGGCACCGCCTTCGTACTCGGCGGGCCGCTCCAGAAGGTCATCATCAAACTGGAGACCGCGCGCGGCACGGTGCCGGTGGCGCTCGACCGCGAGGGTGCCGAGATCGTCTTCGGACGCATGGAGCAGCCGATCCCCACGATCGAGCCGTACGCGGACACCGCACCGCTCTACGCCGCGCTTGGCGTCTCGGGCTCCCTGCTCCCGGTGGAGCGCTACGACAACGGAACGCCGCACCTGTACGTGATGCTCGAGAGCGAGGCCGAGGTGGCGGCGCTGGTGCCCGACATCGCCGCTCTCGGCAAGCTGGTGGGCCCCACCGGCGTGAGCGTCTTCGCGGTTGACGGCACGCGTGTGAAAGCGCGGATGTTCGGCCCCGAGCTCGGTGTGGTGGAAGATCCCGCCACGGGTTCGGCAGCCGGACCGCTTGCGGTGCACCTCGCGCGGCACCGGTTCATCGAGTGGGGCGAGGAGATCACGATCGCGCAAGGTGCCGAGGTGAACCGCCCGAGCACGCTCTACGCGCGTGCCGAGGGTGACGCGAGCGGGATCACGCGAGTGGACGTGGGCGGCTCGGCGCGGGTGGTGGCGCGCGGGGAGTTCGCGCTCTAGGGAGATGCGGCCGCAGGCATTGACAGCAGGCTCTTCGGTGGGTACGATAAACGTACAACGTGAGGCGTTTCTACGTTTCACTGTCTGGACAGGAGCAGCCCGGATGCCAGCGAGCAGAGAGCAGATAGCGGATACATTCGAGAGGCATGTCAACCGATTCGGGTACGCGAAGGCGACGGTGGAAGACACTGCGGCGGAGCTGGGGATCTCCAAGAAGACCATCTACGAGCACTTCTCAAGCAAGCGGGATCTATACCTGTACATCGTTGAGCGCATGGCGCGGACATGGCGGGGTGAGATGCGGTCGGCGATCAAGGACCTGCCGACCTCTGGAGAGCGGGCCGAGGCGCTCATGGGTATCGTGTTCGCGGGGGCCAGACAGCATATAGCCGAGACGACCGAGAGTGAGTGGCAGCAAGAGTACGAGATCGTGGGCGAGGCGCTCATGAAGGCCATCGGCGAGGTCATGGACGAGGTGATAGAGAGCGGGATCGCGACGGGCGAGTTCGCCGTTGGGAATGCCGCAGTCGCCAAACGCCTATTCGGAGCGATCGCCCTGGAGTACACGCTCATCGTCCGGGAAGACCCGAGAACGGACGCGGATGCGGCGGTGGCACGGGCGATGCGACGGTTTCTTGGGTAGGCGGGTTTTCTGCGGGCCGACCGGGCCCCCCGGCGGCCTTCTTCGCGGCTCCACGGAAACGCGAAACGAATAGCGTATACAGGCTAACGTAAGACGGTGAAGGGAGCGGGACATGTGGTGGTGGATAGGAGCGGTCGTTGCGCTGCTGCTCTCAGCGGCTTGAGCACTCGGCCTGTCCGCGGGGGTCGTCCGCGAAGGGTGGAAGGTATGGTCGCTGCGCGTGGCGCCGTGGTACGCGTTCCACGCGGCATCGGGACTGTTGGGTCTGTGGCTGATGACGCGCGCGGTCGCGTGAGGAGGAGACGAGCGATGACGAAGGTGCTCTCTATCGGCGGATGGACGCTCCGCGCGCTGGCACTGGTTTGAATGGTGAGCATCGTGCTGTCGGTCATGACAGCAGCCGAGGGGTTCACGAGCGTCACTGCCCTCCTGCCTGGCGTCGCGTTCCATGCCGTCTGCGCGGTGGCGGGTGTTCAGATGGTGGCGGCGGCGAAGCGGCGCCGCATGCGGGTCACCGAGGCGGCGTAGGGAGTGGCTGACAAGGAGCGCAACATGATGGTGGCATGGGCGACCTTCGCGATCGTGGTCGGGGCCTGGATCGCATTCGGGTATGCGCTGCTGTTCGTGCCGGAGACCCTCCAGGCGTCGTGGGAATGGGTGCGCGGGCAGAACGTGCTGGTACAGAGCCTCGCGTGGCTGCTCGGGTTGCCCTGGATGATCGCGCTCGCGGTGTGGCAGTCGGCCTGGGTGGTGTGGGCCAGGTTCGTGGTGATCGCATGCCTGGCCGCTGGCACCGTCGGGTTGTTCGCCCCCTGGCGGCAGTAGGTCCTCAGCCTCGGAGGAGCACCGCGTTGTCGGCTGCAAACTGGCGGAACGTCGTCGGTTCCCTGCCGATCAGCACCTGGAGTTCGTCGGTGATCGTGGCCGCCATGCGAAGCCGTGCCACCAGATAGATGCCGCGCATCACCGTGATGAACGCTCCCGGATGCCCGAGAGCTGCCATGTGTCGCGCGAAGGCCCGGCTCGACACACGCGTGTAGCGCACCGGTCGATCGCACACCTCCGTCAGGATCGCGGCGCACTCGTCGTAGGTGAGCGCCTCAGAGCCTGTGAGTGCATACGCTCGGCCGAGATGCCCGTCATCGGTCAGCGCCACCACCGCAGCAGCAGCGATATCCCGGACATCGATGAAGCTGGTGCGCCCCCCGCCGGCCGGCACCACGATCTCACCGCGCTCTCGGATATCCGCGAGGTGCGTGGTAGAGAGGTTCTGCATGAAGAAACTCGGTCGAAGCATCGTCCAACCGAGACCCGATGCCTTCAGCCGCTTCTCGATCGCGTGATGCGGCACCACCGGGTTGCGCTCCACACCGAGCAGCGAGAGGAAGACCACCTGACGGACGCCGCGCTCCCGCATCGCAGCGAGGAACGGCTCGAACGCGCGGGCATCGCCCATATGCGGCGGGCGCATCAAGAAGACGCGGTCCACGCCTTCAAGAGCGGCTGCGAAGGTGGCGGGATCCTCGAAATCGAACAGCACGGATTCCGCGCCTGCTGGAAGCCGAGTGTCGCCTGCCAGGGTCGCGCCGCGGACCTTCGCGCCGCGCTCGAGCAGGCCGCGGATCACCTCGGCGCCGACATTGCCGGTGGCGCCGGTGACCAGGATGGTTCCGTTCATCGTGAGGTTCCCTTCGTGAGTGGGATATTGCGAAATCAGCGGTCGCCGACGGCTTCGAGTGCACGGGCAGTCACGTCGAGCAGGGATACGAGCTGCGCGATCTCCTCATTGGTGAGCGTTCCTGCCGCGCTCGCACTGATGGTGGTCGCCGCTGAGGCGAGTCCCGGTAGCGCGGAGGCTGCGCGCGGTGTGAGTTCGAGCAACCGCGATCGTCCGTCGGCTGGATTGGGCCGGAGGTGTGCCCAACCGTCCCTGACCAGGCGCTCGGCGACGCCTGTCATGGTGGCCCGGTCGGTTCCCAGTCGTTCGGCGATCGTGCCGACCGGGACGGACGAGTCGGCCACCGATAGCACCACCGCCGCCTGCAGGGCGGTGAGCCCGAAGGCAGCTGCCTCTCGGCCCATGGCCTGCCGGAACAGACGGGCGACGTGGTTCACCAGCTGGCCCAGATCGGGGTATGCGTGGTCCATGCGTGTCTCCCAAAATACTTCGTATACGTACTATCTGCTTAGTATACGAACGCCATCACGCATGTCAATCCTTTGCGGTTGCGGTCGAGCACGTCCTGCGCACTCACGGCACTGCCAACCTTGGCAGGGACTCTCCGAGTCGGTGGACAAAGACAACGCGACTACTCCGCCCGCCCGAACCCGACCTCGATCGCGTTCCTCGGGCAGACATCCACGCACGTCTCGCACATGAAGCACTCGGTGGTGCGCATCGCGCCCGCCTGGACCATCTCGGTCACGGGCAACTGCATCGGGCACGCGCGCGTGCATCTCCCGCATGCGTTGCAGCGACCGGGCACCGCGCGCAGCATGAGGCGCGGGATGCGCAGCGCATGCCCGACCTCCTCGCCCGCTATGCCCCACACGCCGAAGGGGCAGAGGTAACGGCAGAATCCGCGCTTGCCGAGGAGCGCCGGCACCAGCGTGAGCGCCACCAGCATGAAGTACGTGATGAGGTTGCCGGCTTCAGTGAGCGAGACACCATACTCGGTCATGTAGAGCGGGTCGAAGCGCGTCCACACACCAGCCGACGCGAGTGCACCTCCCAAGCTTGCTACCCACAGCGCCCAGAAGACGTACTTGAGCGCGGGTAGGAGGACCACACGCTTGAGCGATCGTGTGCCCACCGACTCCCAGAGCTGCTGGAGGCCGTTGAAGGGGCAGGCCCACCCGCAGAACGATCGGCCGAGGATGAGCGCACTCCCGAACACGCCGAGCCAGAACACGAGCGAGAAGGTGGCCACACCTTCGGCTGTGCCCGACAGCATGAGATACGGCGAGTAGTAGTTGAGTGTGATGGGCAGCGCGAGGAAGAAGAGTGCGAGCAGCGCGCGGCGGAGCTTCTGGCGTCGGGTGTTCAAGTTGGACTCTCCTGGATGATCGGGTCCGCGTCGCAGCTGTCACGTGGTGGCCGGGTGGTCATTCCCCATCGAGCGGGCGTTCTCTGTCAGTATCGGGCGGTATCATCGTACGCGTTCGGTCGCATTCGATAGTGAGGATCACCCATGGACCTCGACACCGGCTTTCGCCCGTCACGTCACGGCTTTGGCTTCGCCAACACCTGGCGCGATCTGCTCCTCGGCATGGTCGCTTCGCGCGGCCGGTGCGGTGGGATGGTCTTCGCTGCGCTCGATTCGTTCCTGGCTGGCCACCATCTGCCAGCCGAGGGTCGCAGCACCACGCTTCCGGCCCATACCAGTTCGCTTGCGCGGGCCATCTGGAAGCGCCAGGTCGATAGTGTGGTGGTTGCGCTCGGCGAGAATCTTTGGCGCTTCGTGCGCTTCACGTACCTACCGTCCACCAACGTGCGCGGCGTCAGCGTGGCGACACGGCAAGAGCTGCTACCGCTCTTTGACATGATGCGCGGCGGACTGCCTGTCCCGCTGGGGCTCGTGAGCGGGATCGGCCTCACCCAGCTGGCGCGCAACCATCAGGTGCTTGCATACGGTGCCGATTTCGAGGAGAGTCGGGCACTCGTGTATATTTACGACCCTAACCATCCGCGCCGGGACGATGTGATTCTCGAGATCCCGATGAATCCGCGGGCGGGGATCGTGGAGCATATCGGTGCTCGCACGAAGCCGTGGCGTGGTGCGTTCATCGAGCGCTACAAACCATCCGCGCCCATCACTTAGGCCGTCCGTCTGTCTCAGGCGGAAAGCACCATCGCGATACCCGGATGTCCGGGCGAGGGATACGACTCATGCAGCAGGAAGCACGTTTGATCGAGGGGCCGGTCGCCCGCACGCTCGTTCGTTTGAGCGCGCCGATGGTCGTTGCTATGTTCGCGATGGTCGGCTTCAACATCGTTGACACGTTCTACGTCGGCCAGCTCGGTACCCCCCAGCTCGCCGCCATGGGTTTCACGCTGCCGGTTGTCATGGCGGTGAACTCCATCAGTCTCGGCATCGGTGTCGGTACGACGGCGGTCGTCTCCCAGGCGATCGGCAGACGCGATACCGAGGGCGTCCGACGCCTTGCGCTGAGTTCGATCCTGCTCGGACTGGCGGTCTCCACCACGATGGCGATCGCTGGACTCGTGGGAGGTCGTGCGCTCTTCACGACGCTCGGCGCGGAAGGCGATGTGCTCGAGTACGTCATCCAGTACATGTCGGTGTGGTTCCTCGGCCTCCCGTTCGTCGTCATCCCACAGAACGGCAACAGCAGCCTGCGGGCCACCGGTGATACCAAGACACCCGCCAAGATCATGCTGACCGTACTCGGCATCAACGCTATCCTCGATCCGCTGTTCATCTTCGGGTGGGGGCCTGTGCCCGGGTACGGCCTCCGAGGCGCTGCGATCGCGACGGTGCTCTCGCAGACGTGTGCGATGGTCGTCGCTCTGCTCGTGCTGCATCGCCGCGGCATCCTCGTGCGCGTGAAGATGACCGCCGCTGAGGTGCTTGCCGCGTGGCGCAAGGTCCTGAAGGTCGGCCTGCCGGCATCGGTCACGCAGCTGATCGCGCCGGTCTCGACGGGCGTGATCACGGCAATCGTGGCCACCTACGGGGTGGCGGCCGTTGCCGGATTCGGTGTGGCGACCCGTCTGGAGTCGTTCGCCGTAATGGTGATCAACGCCATCGGCGCGGCGCTCGTGCCGTTCGTGGGGCAGAACTGGGGCGCGGGCAAGAAGGCGCGCGTGAGTCGCGCGGTGAAGACGGCTCTCGTGATGACCGCCGTGTGGGGCGCGTTCGTGTGGTTGCTCTCACTCGTCGTGGGACGGCCCGCGGCATCCATCTTCAATGACGAGCCGGCGGTCATGAACGTCGTCATGGCGTATATGGCGATCGTCTTCCCGAGCTACGCGCTTCTCGGCGTGCTCGTCACCACGCTCAACGCGTTCAATGCGCTCCACCATGCGGTCAAGTCGATGGCACTGTCGGTGGTGCGCATGTTCGTCCTGTACGTGCCGCTCGCGTACGTCGGCTCGGCACTCTTCGGGCTCAACGGAGTGTGGTGGGCCGCGTTCATCGGCAACGGACTCACCGGCGTCATCGCCGTGTTGTGGTTCCGCCATCGCTTCCATCAGATGGAAGCCCAGCCACCACCCGAGGTCTGGGACACCGACTCCGATCACGAGCTGGTTACCGCTTAGCCGCTTCTCGCAACCGCTCATCGGGTATACGCTTCGATGGTCCGCAGGTCGTCGCCAGTGGATCATCGAGCAAAGGAGTACCGGGATGCGTACGGTGTTGGTCGTCTATGGAACGAAGTCGGGCTGTACGGCAGGTATCGCAGAGCGGATCGGCATCGCGCTCGGCGAGAGCGGCATCACCGCCGAGGTGAAGGCTGCGCAGGACCGCCCGGACCCCTCCGCGTATGACGCGGTCATCGTCGGCAGCGGCGTCAGGGCAGGGATGTGGCACGCATCTGTGAAGCAGTGGCTGCTGGCCAATGCGCCAGCCCTCCGGGGCAAGCCCGTCGCACTGTTCACCGCGTGCCTCACGATGGCGACCGATCCCGCCAAGGCCGATGAGGTGCGTGCCTATACCGACCCCCTGATCACCGAGACCGGGATCGAGCCCGTCGATGTGGGGCTCTTCGCCGGCATGAACGACCCCAGGGCGTTCTCGCTGCCCGAGCGCCTCGTCATGAAGGCCATGAAGGCGCCCGAGGGCGACTTCCGCGACTACGCCGCGGTCGACGCGTGGACGCGCGGCCTGGCCGAGAGAATGGGCCTGTGATGGCCGCACGCAACCACACGTGGCTCGCGGCGCTCTGTGTCGTGATCGCGCTCGGCGCTGGCGTGACCGCCGCGATCGGCGTGTTCGCGCGCGGCAGTGGTGCCACCGAGCATGCCACGAGCATCCGCGGCGAGGAGTTCGAGTACGCGACCGACGGTGTCTACGCGTACAACGCCGAACGCGTGGTCGCCGAGGGGGTGGGCTGGGACGCGCTCACGCTGTTCGTCGCCGTTCCCGTACTGCTCATCGCGAGTCCGTTCGTGGCGCGTGGGTCGCTGAGGGGCCGCCTCCTTGCAGCGGGCATCCTCGGCTATCTCGTCTACCAGTACCTGATGTATGCGGTGTTCTGGGCGCTCGGACCGCTCTTCCCGGCCTTCATCGTGCTCTATCCGCTGAGCTTCATCGCACTACTCTGGATCGTTACGACGATCGACGTGTACTCGCTACCTGCTCGCTTCTCGGAGAGTTTCCCCCGCCGCTCCATGGCCATATTCAGCGGTGTGATGGGGCTTCAGCTTGTCGCGATGTGGGTCCCGAGGATCGCCACGGGCCTCTCGGGCGATCTCGCGGGCGCAGGCCTCATGGGCACGCCGACACTCGCGGTGCAGGCGCTCGACCTCGGCATCATCGTGCCGCTGGCGTTCGCCACCGCAGTGTTCGCATGGCAGCGCAAGCCAGTCGGCTACCTGCTGGCGGCCGTATTCTCGGTCAAGGGCGTGACGATGTCGGGCGCCATCGTGGCGATGCTCGTGTCCGCCTGGATCGTGGAGGGGAAGCTGGACGCAGCGCCCTTCGCGCTCTTCTCCGCGGCCACGCTGATCGCCGGGACGATCGCGGTCCTCGTGATGCGCAGCGTCCGTGAGGACACGGTTTCCACACGAGCGGTGGCGTGATGCGGCCCGGACTCCGTGCGGCCCGCTCTCTGACGGTCGCAGTGACAGCCCTCATGGCGCTGCAGTCGGCACTGGGGCTGCTCGTACCGGGCGTCTACCGGGATGTCGCATGGATCCGCGCCGCATGGTTCGGCAACGACATCGTCACCCTCGCGGTGGCGGTCCC
>JAFGAG010000032.1 GCA_016933785.1 Coriobacteriia bacterium
CATCGCCGGCTGCTCTGACGGCACCGATGGGGCCTCGCTGGTGAAGTCGAAGTGCGGCTCGTGTCACTCCGTCGACTGGGTCACGGACGCCGGGGCGGACACGCGTGCCGACTGGGAGGGCACGGTCGCACGCATGGAAGCCAAGGGGCTCACGGTCACCGACGAGGAGCGCGCCATCATCCTCGAGCACCTTGACGCCGAGTACGGCGCCGAGTAGAGCGCTTCGTACCGCTGCCGGGCATGAGCGCGTGTCAGGCAGCGGTGCTACACTCACCGGCATGCGCACGCGTTCGCTCATCGCCTGTGCGCTCGTCGCGGTCATCGTGGTCCTGGCCGCGGGAGCGCGCGGCACACCCGCACTCGCCGAGCCGCTCACCGAACAGGTGGCGGTGGATCGCGCCGCGCTCGAACGCGCGGTGGCAGCGTATGAGGCGGCACAACAGCGCTCCGCCGAGATCGAGGCACAGGTGGCCGATACCACCGCCGCACTCGATGCCGCCATCGCCGAACAGCAGCGATGCGAGAGCTACCTGGGCGTCCGCGTCGCCGCACTCTACCGTAGCGGCGAGGACAGCTACCTGACGATGATCTTCACTGCCGCAAGCCTGCCCGAGCTCGGTGAGCGCTTCGACCTGCTTGAGCGTGTGGCACGGCAGGACGCGCTCGCCGTCCGCGACCTCAAGGACGCGCGAGCACAGGCCGAAGCCAGCGCTCGTGCGCTGCTTGACACCCAGGCCGAGCAGGTCCGGGCGGTCGAAGAGCTCGAGGCCGAGGTCGTGCGCGCGCGGGCCGAGTTCGCCGCGAGCGAAGCGGCGCTCAAGCAGTACGAGGAGCGCAGGGCCGCGGCAGCCGCTGCGGCAGCCGCCGCGGCCAGGCGTGCGGCGGAGGAGCGTTCCGCCACCGCACCAGCCCCTGCGCAGAGCGTGACCGGCACCGGCGAGTGGCGCACGGCCGTGGCGTCACACTACAGCAGCACGTTCACGGGTCGCGGTGCGAGCGGCGAGCCCATCGGGCCGTACACGATGATGGTGGCCCACAAGACGCTCCCCTTCGGCACGCTCGTCGAGTTCGAGTACAAGGGCAGACGCGCGGTGGCGAGCGTGGAAGACCGTGGCCCCTACATCGCCGGCCGCGAGTGGGACCTCGGCCCAGGCGTGGTGCGAGCGCTGGGCTTCAACGGGGTGCACGAGGTGCGCTACCGGATCATCTCCCGCTGATCCCGGTCGCGGGATCGGCCCCTCCGGAGACGAGTTCACGGGCGGCCGGCGTTGCGGCGAGACCTCCCATCGCGGTCTCACGGAGCGAGACGGGGAGCGCACGGCCCACGCTGGCGAGCGCCTCGGCCACCTGGTCGAACGGGATGGCAAAGCGCACTCCGGCGAGCGCCATCTGTATGGCCGAAAGCGCGACAGCGGTACCGGTGGCGTTCCGGGCCACGCAGGGGACCTCCACCAGGCCACCCACGGGATCGCACACGAGTCCGAGCAGTCCCTGGAGCGCGAGCGATGCGGCGTGCCCGGCCTGCTCCGGCGAGCCGCCGAGCAGCTCGGTAGCTGCCCCTGCGGCCATCGCGGCAGCAGCCCCGATCTCGGCCTGACAGCCTGCGGCCGCACCCGACAGGTTCGTCCGAGTCGCGATGACCGCGCCGATCGCGCCGGCCGCCAGCAGCGCGTCCACGACCGCGTCGTCATCCAGACCGCGCTCTGCCGCCAGCGTCAACAGTACGCCCGGGAGTACCCCTGAGGCGCCTCCGGTGGGCGCCGCCACCACCCGCCCCATGCTCGCGTTCACCTCGGCGACCGCAACCGCCGCGGCGATCGCGCGAGAGGCGGTTCCATCAAGCGGTCCCCCTGCGGCCGCTCCGATCCGGGCCGCATCCCCACCCACGAGCCCCGAACGCGAGCGTGCGGTACCGGTCATGCCGAGCTCGACCGCTTCGCGCATCACCGCGAGGTGCCCCGCCATGCGGCCGCGGATGGCGCCGGCCTCATCGCCTGTCTCAGCGATCTCCTGCGCGAGCGCCGCGGAGCCAAGCGAGCCGTGCTCATGCGCGGCTTCAAGAAGCTCCACGAAAGTGGTGTGCGCCACGACCCCTCCTCTACACCGCCGGGACCGCGCGCAAGCGCATGACCCCGGGGAGTGCCTCTATCTCGGCGAGAGCCCCGGCGGACAACGGTGTGTCCGTCTCGATCAGCATGAGCGCCTCGGCACCTTTGCGCGTCCGCGACACGCGCATCTGCGCGATGTTCGCCTCCGAACCGGAGATGATGCGGGTGACCGACGCGATCTCTCCGGGCAGGTCCGTGTGCTCGACGATGAGGAGCGGCATGCGTCCGTCGGCGTAGGCCTCGAAGCGGCCGATCCGGGTGACGAGCACCTCTCCCCCGCCGACCGACGAGCCCTGGATCTCCACCGTGGCGTCCCCAGAACGGAGCGTGAGCAGCGCGGTGTTTGCGTGCACGTCGCCGAGGTCACCGGTGGTGATGCGCACGGACATCCCGGCCTCCTCCGCATGCTCGAAAGCCCGGACGATCTCGTGATCGTCGGGCCGCATGCCGAGAAGCCCGGCCACGATCGCGAGATCGGTGCCGTGGCCCCGGCCGGTGGAGGCGAACGAACCATGGAGTGTGATCGCTGCAGCATCGGGTTGCCTGCCGAGGATCGCGCGTGCGAGAAAGCCGAGCCTGACCGCACCTGCGGTGTGGCTCGATGACGGGCCGATCATCACGGGCCCGAGTATGTCGAAGACGGAGCGTGTCGTGACCATACGCATACCCTAACGTACGAAGACCGCCCGCGACAGCACCTGCTGTCGCGGGCGGTCCTGTTCCGAGCGGCTGGAACTAGAAGACCACGACCACCGAGCCGTTGTACTCCTGCTCGATGAAAGAACGGATCTTCTCAGAGGTGAGCGCCTTCACGAGCGCCTGCACGCCGGGGCCGTTCTCGTTGCCCTCGGCAACGGCGATGATATTGGCGTACGTGTCGGCGGCCAGGCCGTCCGACGCCTCGCTCGCAAGCGCATCGGCCACCGAGATGCCGGCCGACAGGGCGTAGTTGCCGTTGATGACCGCCATGTCCACGTCCGCGAGCATGGCGGGCACCGCCGCGGCCTCTACCTCGACGAACTCGATGCCCAGCGGGTTCTCGGCGATGTCGTTGATGGTCGCCTTGATGCCAGCGCCCTCCTTGAGGGTCAGCAGGCCCTCCTGCTCGAGCAGCAGCAGCGCACGCGCCTCGTTGGTGGCGTCGTTGGGGACGGCGATCTTGGCGCCCTCGGCCAGATCGTCGATCGCATCGGTCTTACCGCCGTACAGGCCGAGCGGCTCGAAGTGGATGCCTGCGGCCGAGACGATCGACGTGCCGTTCTCGGCGTTGAAATCGTCCAGGTAGGGGCCGTGCTGGAAGTAGTTGGCGTCGATCTCGCCAGCCTCCACGTCGGTGTTGGGAAGCACGTAGTCGGTATACTCGATGATCTCGAGCTCGTAGCCCTCGGCGGCGAGGTCCTCGACGATCTGCTCCAGGATTTCGGCGTGCGGCGTGGGCGACGCGCCCACCTTGATGACAACGGCCTCACCGGAGGTCCCGTCGCCGGTGGAGGGCTCATCCCCAGCCGAGCAGCCGGTCATGCCAAAGGCTCCGAGCGCGATGACGAGCGCAAGAGCCAACGATGCGATGATGCGGGACTTACTCATATGCACGTACCTTTCTTCTCGAACGGCGCCTGAGGGCAGCCGTGTACTGGACCAGTGGTGGAGTATCGCCCTAGCGGTCGCGCTTGTCGAGCGCGCGGGCGAGCAGGTCGCCCGAGGTCTGGATGAGCTGCACAAGGACGATCAGGATCACGATGGTCGCGATCATCACGTCGTCCTGGTAGCGGTAGTAGCCGTAGCGGATCGCAATGTCGCCGAGGCCTCCGGCCCCGATCGCACCCGCCATGGCCGAGTAGCCGAAGAGCGTGATAAGCGTGATCGAGGCGCCGCGCGCGATCGACGGCAGACTCTCACGCAGCATGACCTTCCAGATGACCTGCCATGTGGAGGCACCGTACGAGAGCGCCGCCTCGATGACCCCGGGGCCGAGCTCCGCGAGAGAGCTCTCCACCATGCGGGCGACGAAGGGCGTTGCCGCCACGACGAGCGGCACGATCGCGCCGGCCGTCCCGAGCGAGGTGCCGACGATGAAGCGCGTGACCGGGATGAGCGCGACGAGCAGGATGATGAACGGGATGGATCTTCCGATGTTCACGATCCAGCCAAGCACCGCATTGAGCCCGCGATGCGGCTTCAAGGAGCCCGGCGCCGTCACGGTCACGAGCACGCCGAGCGGCACGCCGAAGACGTAGGTGATGGCGGTCGAGATGAACGTCATCGCGAGTGTCGCGAGCGTCCCCTCGACCAACAGCTGCCCGTATTCTGCGAGGAACTCACGCATCCCAACGCACCCGCCCAAGGAGTCGTCGGGTCACATCCGCGCTCGGGTCCTCGAGCACTTCGGCGGCACTCCCCTGCTCCACGATGCGCGAGCCGTCGATCACGGCGACTCTGTTGCATATCTTCTCGACCACGCCGATCTCATGGGTGATGACCACCATCGTCACACCCATCTCCCGGTTGATCTGACGCAGCAGCTTCAGGACCGAGTTGGTGGTCAGGCTGTCGAGCGCCGAAGTCGCCTCGTCGCACAGGATCACCCGTGGGTGGTTGGCCAGCGCGCGGGCGATCGAGACACGCTGCTGCTGGCCTCCTGAGAGCTGCGACGGGTACTGCTTCGCCTTGGCCGAGAGCCCGACCAGATCGAGGAGCTCCATGCCTCGCCGCTCGCGATCGACCCGGTCGTCGCCGCGGATCTCCAGCGGGAACGTGACATTCTCGAGCACCGTGCGCTGCGCGAAGAGGTTGAAGTCCTGGAAGATCATGCCGATCGTAGCGCGAAGATCGGAGAGCTGACGTCCCTCGAAGCTCGTGACATCGACCCCATCGATGACCACCGAGCCGGACGTGGGCTTCTCGAGCAGGTTGATACAGCGCACCAGCGTGGACTTGCCGGCACCGCTGATACCGATGATGCCGAAGATGTCGCCATCCTCGATGGTGAGGCTGACGTCCTCGAGCGCGGTGTGCTCCACACCGCGCGTGCTGTATGTCTTGGAGAGGTTCCTGAGCTCGATCATGACGCGTCATTCTAGCCTGTTACGACCGCATCATGCACGCGAGTCCATTGGGGAGCGGACACGAATTGGCGATGGAACAGCACGGCTCCGCCGCCAGTCACTGTGCGGTAGGGCGAGGCCGGACCCGAAGGCCCGGCCCCACCCACGACCGTCTCTCCACCGCGCCCGTGCGGGTAAGGGGGTGCGCCAGGTTGCCAGCCCAGGGAAGGCTCCGGCTCGTTCCGGCATGAACGGCGAGGATGGTGCGGCGCGTTACACACTGGCAGCGGTCGGGGACGGGTATCGTGGACTCGGTGACTAGAGGCCCTCGAGGAACTCGATAGCGGCCGCCTTCTCTGCGTCAGTCAGCTGTGCGCCATGCACCTCGGTCATCTGCTGGACGATGGCCGCCCAGTCCGCGGCGCTGCCCTGCTCGTAGATCCGTTGTGCGTCGTGGCACGTACTGCACTTCCCTGCGATCACATCTTCACCAGCAGACAGCTCACGGCTGCCGAGAAACTCTACCACCGCTACCTGCTCCTCATCCGTGAGCGCGGCACCGTGGGCAGCGTTCATCTCCTCCACGATCGCACTCCAGTCTGCCCCGTAGCCCTGGACGAAAATCCTGCTGGCGTCGTGGCACTGGACGCACGCGCCCTCCAGAACATCCTGCCCGGAGGCCACCTCCTGCCCAGACCCGTCTGCGGGCTCCTCCGTGACAGGCTCTGTTACGGGCTCGTCCACCGGCTCGACCGGTTCCTCCTCGGCGCACCCTGCCATGAGTCCGAGCGCGGTCACGATAGCGACTGCCGCAACGAGCGCGACGAGTCTGCGAAACGTCTCCTTCATCGGTTCACGACTCCCTTCATCCGTGTGTCTGTGATCTCGCTACGCGTTCCGACCGGTGCGACCGCGAACTCGACGTCCACCGCGGTCGCACCAGCCGCACTACGAACTCGTGGCCGACTCGATCCCCGGCTCCAGAACCTCTTCACACTGTTGCTGCCGTTCCCGGAGAAGCCGCTTCACGCGCGGAACAAGCACGCCGAACGCCTCACCGGTAACATGGACCTCCCGGATCGCGGTGGCGAGCTCGGCGTCGCCGATGACCTCCTCGAACCAGTCGGCGAGGAAGACGAAGTCCGCGTAGTGGATGTCCAGCCGCAGGCCAACAGCCTGGAAATCCTCGATCGTGTGCGCCTCGAGGAAGCGATCCACCATCTCAAGCGAGTACAGGTGCGCGACCCGGGCTCCGGCACTCGGCGACATGATGGTCGCAACGAACGCCTGCGTGCTGTCCACGACTCGCGTGAAGTGGCGCGCCTGGTCGGCTTTGGGTGTGCTGAGCACCATCGTCACGCACCCAGCTTTCCGGCACGATCGAGCTCATCGGCGACGAACTTCATGTCCATCTTCTCGAGCGTCTCCCGCTTGGGCCAACCGGTCGCCGGGTCCCATCCCTCGAGCTCGAAATAGATGGTCTTCCAGTCCTCGACCTTCTCGCGGTCGCACATGCGGCCGGCGACCATCTTGTAACTCCACTTGCCGTCCTCGAACACCGGCAGAACCTGGGGCGAGGACAAGAGCATATAGCCGGGAACCGGCACCGATGGGACGTCGTACATGTAGTCGCCGTAGACCTCCTGGTCGCGGTGGCGGCCCTGGAGGATGTAGATCGCGCGGTTGAGGTTCCATATCTTCGTGCCGACCTTGATACCGTCCTCGAGCGGCTCTTCCCTGCCGATGACACCCTTCACGTACCGCGGCTCGGCGATACCGGTCAGACCCGCCTTGTCCTCGGTGTTCGGGTTCACGAAGTCCGCGTACGCCCAGTCGCACAGACCGAGGGAGTTCTTGTAGTACATGTAATACGCCGTGTGCCAGGAGACGAGCTTTGCCATCGACTCGCTGTACATGCCCTCGTCGCTGTAGTCGATGAGCATCGGGTCGTTGTACGGTGCGAGCTTCGCACCGATCACGTTGGCCATGTCCTCCGCCTCGATCGGCATCGGAAGGCCGTACAGCGTGTGAAGCGTGACCGTCCACATGCAGATCCAGTTGAAGTCGTGCGCGTTGATGTCGCGGCTGCTGAGCAGCGAGCCGAAGCCCCATTCGGCTTCCGTGCGGCCATCGTAGTGATGCGGGTAGCCCCACTCCTGCAGCGGTAGGTCACCGCTCTTGGTGTCCTCTTCGTATCGGCCGAGTGCCACAGCCGCGCGAGCGACACCCTCTGAAAGCAGTTCGCCGATCTCACGCTTCTCGGCCATACGGGCCAGCATCTCGGCCGCCCACTCGAACGTGCCGAAGGTGTACTTCTCGAAGATGTCGGTGTCGACCTGCTTGCCCGGGCCAACGAGACCCTTCTTGAGCAGTTGGTTCAGCCAGAAGCCGGCGGTGTCGAGCTGGATCGTATTGATGGAGTAGCTCTGCAACAGGTCGCCGAGCCGCGCCTGGGTCTCACCCGTGACCTTGCCGGTCGCTGCCGCTTCGGGGCCCTGGTAGATCTGCGTGTCGTAACAGTGGCTGCCATTGCCGAGACCGGTCGCGCTGCGCACGCCGTGGCACGACTTGTGGCAGTTCATGCAACCCTCAGGCCGCGAGGCCGCGCCAAAAGCGGTCGCAGATGAGGGTAGGCCGGAGAAGACCATTCCAGTGGCACTGATTGGGAACGCTTTGAGGTTGTCGGGCTGATAACCGTAGTTGTCGGCCGCCCACAAGCGCGCCGAGAGCAGTTCCGCCGGGTCTGCAACCTCGATCGAGCCGGTACCGATCACGCTGATCGCCTTCAGGTTCTTGGCGCCGAAGACCCCGCCAAAGCCGCCCTGGCCGGCGCCTGCGCCGCCGTCATGTATGAGACTCGCGATGCGCGTCATGTTCTCGCCCGCAAGACCGATGGTCACGACCGCCGGGTGCTGGGTGGTTCGCCCGCCGTCACGTGTGTCGCCGTTGCTGCGCCAGTGACCATCGGCGCCATGCAGCGAGTGAATCGCCCTCTGCGTTTCATGCGCGTCGAGGCCCCACAGCTTGTCTCCCGACTCACCTGCGTCGCGAATCTCCACCTTCTCGTCGCGGATGTCGATCCAGACCGGCGTGTCCGCCTTGCCCGTGACCGCCACCATCTGCCATCCGGCCATCTTCAGCATTCCGGCGAACCTGCCACCGAAGTTGGAGCTCGTGAACCACTCAGTGGGATATGCTGCCGGGCCGATCCCAGTGACCGCGGTACGTGCACCCGACGGCACCGGCGTGCCGGCAAAAGCGCCCCCGCCGAGCGTGATGACATTGCCCGGGTCAAAGGCCGCCACGGTCTTGTCCTTGCAGAGGTCCCAGAAGAGTCTGGCGCCCATGCCTTCGCCGCCGCCCCACTCCTTGTAGTCTTCCGTGTCCAGGACCTCGGTCTTCCGTGTGGTCAGGTCGACCACGAGGATTCGAGGTGCGTATCCGTCTCCCATGTCCATCCTTTCGAACGATCGCGGCGTACCGCGATGTACGGTCGCGTGTGAGGGTCTCTAGTGCGCGCTGACTGCCGGGGCGGCTTTCGGGATGATGACCATGCCGTCGTCGTCGACCGGGAACCCGAACTGACCCCAGACATCGTCCTTCCGCAGGTTCACGACGTAACCGCGATCGCCCTGCACGGGAACATCCTTGGTGAACGAGATCGCGTTGTGCGGGCAGACCTGCATACAGATCTGCTTGCCATCGGAGCCGCCCTCTTCATCCCAGTACGGTGTGTTCGCACACAGGTCGCACTTCTGGGCGTGCTTGTCCTCGTGGTTCCACTGCATACGCGAGGGAGTGAACGGGCATGCCTGCACGCAGCGCTCGCAGCCGATGCACTTGGCCTCGTCCACCATGCGCACGTTGCCGTTCGCGGCATCAACGTGGTTGGCGCCGGTCGGACAGGCCTCCACGCACGCCGGATAGGGGCACTGCCGACACTGATTCTGCGCTACGTCGTCCGGATACAGGCCGAAGGGGTCGTTCTTGACCTGAATGCGCGAAAGCGACAGACTCGAGCGCCCGTAGTGGGCCGTCGAGCAGGCGAGCATGCAACTCGTGCACCCGGAGCACTTCTTGGTGTCCACGAGCAGGTAGCCCTCGGAGGCGGGCATGGCCACGACCGCATCCGGGAG
>JAFGAG010000033.1 GCA_016933785.1 Coriobacteriia bacterium
GATCCGCTCGCCGCACGTGAACAAGGACAGCCGCGAGCACTTCGAGATGCGGACGCACAAGCGCCTCATCGACATCCTCGAGCCCACCGCCAAGACGGTCGACTCGCTGATGCGTCTCGATCTGCCCGCTGGTGTGGACATCGAGATCAAGCTCTAGGGTATTCCCGGGGCACACCGCCCCGGTTCGCGAAGCGCGGTCCTCTGGGAGGCGTCGCATGCGGCGGCGTTCAGGGTCCTACAGACCGCTCGGAAGAAAGGCTAGAAGATGGCAACTGCGATTCTCGGAAGGAAACTGGGCATGACCCAGGTCTGGTCCGATGACGACCGGCTGATCCCGGTCACCGTCATCGAGGCTGGCCCCTGCGTGGTCTCCCAGGTCCGGACGGATGCTCGCGACGGCTACCGCGCCGTCCAGCTCGCGTTCGGTGAGGTGAAGGAGTCCCGGTCCAACAAGCCCATGACCGGTCACTTCGCCAAGGCAGGTACCACCCCGAAGCGCTTTGTCGCCGAGGTGCCGATGGGCGAGGACGACCAGGTCAAGCTCGGGCAGACCGTGACGGTGGACGGGTTCGAGCCCGGTCAGAGCGTCCACATCACCGGCACGAGCAAGGGCAAGGGTTTCCAGGGCGTCATGAAGCGGCACAACTTCCGCGGCGGCCCCGGCGGTCACGGCTCGCACGCTCATCGCGAGCCAGGCTCCGTAGGTCAGTGCGCAACCCCTTCGCGCGTGTTCAGGGGTGTGGGCATGCCGGGTCGGATGGGTGGAGACACCGTGACGATCCGCAACGTCCAGGTCGTTCGTGTTGATGCCGAGCAGAACCTGATGCTCGTGAAGGGCGCCGTTCCCGGTGGCAAGGACAGCCTGCTGACGATCCGCCTCGCATAGGCGCGCGTTGGTTCGCAATAAGGAGCAGATACGATGGCAACTGTGGAAGTGAAGGACAGCACGGGCAAGAAGGTGGGGCAGGCGGACGTCGCGGACGCGGTGTTCGCGATCGAGCCTAACCCGTTCGCCGTGCATCAGGTGGTTCGCAGCCAGATGGCTGCCCGCCGCCAGGGTACGCACAGCGTCAAGGGCCGGAGCGATGTGTCTGGCGGTGGCGCGAAGCCGTGGCGCCAGAAGGGCACCGGCCGGGCCCGCCAGGGCTCGATTCGCGCGGGCCAGTGGAAGGGCGGCGGGGTCATCTTCGGTCCAAACCCGCGAAGCTATGCGTTCAAGGTGCCGAACAAGGTCGTCAAATTGGCGATGCGTAGCGTGCTGTCGGCCAAGAACGCCGAGGGTGAGCTCTATGTGATCGAGAGCTTCGGCCTCGACGAGCCGTCCACCAAGAAGGCCGCTGCCGCGCTTCAGGCGCTCGGCATCGACCGCAAGGTCACCGTCGTCGTCGACAACGACGACATCAACGCGATGTTGTCGCTGCGTAACGTCGAGCGTGTCCGCGTGATCGCCGCTTCTGAGGCGAACACGTACGACCTCGTGGATAACACCTCGTTGCTGTTCACCAAGCCCGCTCTTGTCTGGCTAGAGGGGGTGCTGAGCTGATGCAGGCGCATGACGTCATCATCCGGCCGATCGTGTCGGAAAAGAGCTACGACCTGATGGAGCAGAACCGCTACACCTTCGAGGTGGCGAAGACCGCCAAGAAGGAGCAGATCGCCGCTGCGGTCTCCGAGGTCTTCGGTGTGACGGTCACCAAGGTCAATACCATGAACGTATCTGGTAAACCGCGCAGACTCCGGTACAATAAGGGGCTGTCGCGCTCATGGAAGAAAGCGATCGTCACCCTGAAGGACGGGGATACGATCGATTTGTTCGCCGGTAGGTAGGCCCCGATGCTCCCGTACGCGCGGGAGCATGGCGGCTGATGGAGCCGCCCGGCACCGTGGTAGCAGGAACGTCCGGCGTCTGGTCGTTCGGAGCGAGTGAGCTCCGAGTCCCAAGCGGCCCGGCAATCGGAACGAAGGAGAGATGATGGGACTGAAGAAGTACAAGCCGACCTCACCGGGTCGTCGTTTCCAGACGGTCGCCGACTTCGCGGAGATCACGTCGACGACGCCGGAGAAGTCGCTGCTCGAGCCGCTGCCCCAGAGGGGCGGCCGCAACAACAACGGGCGCATCACGACCCGTCACCAGGGTGGCGGACACAAGCGCCAGTACCGCAAGATCGATTTCAAGCGCAACAAGGACGGGATCCCGGCCAAGGTCGCTACGATCGAGTACGACCCCAACCGCTCCGCCCGCATCGCGCTGCTGCACTACGCGGACGGCGAGAAGCGCTACATCCTCGCCCCCGAGAAGCTGCGCGTGGGAGACCCGATCATGTCGGGCGCCGGTGCGGACATCAAGCCGGGCAACGCGCTGCCGCTGGAGAACATCCCCACCGGTACCGTGGTGCACGCCATCGAGTTGCAGCCTGGCAAGGGTGCCGCGATCGCCCGCTCGGCCGGAACCTCGGCGCAGCTGATCGGCAAGGAGGGCCCCAACGCGATCCTGCGTATGCCCTCTTCCGAGATGCGCATGGTGCCGCTGACCTGTCGCGCCACCGTGGGTGAGGTCGGCAACAGCGAGCACGGCAACGTCTCGATCGGCAAGGCCGGTCGTAACCGCCACCTCGGCAAGCGCCCGACGGTGCGTGGTACAGCGATGAACCCGGTCGACCACCCGCACGGCGGTGGCGAGGGCAAGAACAAGACCGCCGGACGTCATCCGGTGACGCCGTGGGGTGTCCCCACCAAGGGCCACCGCACGCGTGCGAAGCACAAGGCGTCCGACCGGATGATCATTCGCCGCCGCAAGAAGTAGCGGGAGAGGAAGTAATCGATGAGCAGAAGCCTGAAGAAGGGACCCTACGTCGAGCCGCGTCTCCTGAAGCGCATTCAGGACATGAACGAGGCTGGCGAGAAGAAGGTCATCAAGACCTGGTCGCGTGCATCCACCATCTTCCCCGAGATGGTCGGGCACACGGTGGCCGTGCACGACGGCCGGAAGCATGTCCCGGTGTACGTGACCGAGTCCATGGTCGGCCACAAGTTCGGTGAGTTCTCGCCGACGCGCACGTTCCGCGGCCACGCGGATGACCGGAAGAAGGGCAAGCGCTGATGGAAGCAAGAGCTACCGCGAAATACGTGAGGATGAGCCCGCGCAAGGCGCGTGAGGTCGTGGACCTGGTCCGCGGCAAGTCCGTGCCTGACGCGGAGGCGATCCTGAAGTTCACCCCGCGTGCTGCCGCCGAGGTCGTGGGCAAAGTCGTGCACAGCGCGGCCGCAAACGCCGAGAAGCAGCACCGCATCAAGCCGGAGACGCTGTACGTGTCCGAGGCGTTCGTCAATGAAGGTCCGACGATCAAGCGCATCCGCCCTCGCGCCATGGGCCGTGCGTTTCGGATCAACAAGCGCACGAGCCACATCACCGTGGTCGTGAAGCAGCGAGAGGAGGCGTAGGCGTATGGGTCAGAAAGTACAGCCGATAGGATTCCGCCTCGGTATCACCGAGGAGTGGCGGAGCCGCTGGTACCAGGACAAGGGGTACAGCCAGACTCTGGCTGAGGACCTCGCACTCCGGAAGTACCTCAAGGCCAAGCTGCGCCGCGCAGCCGTCTCGCGCATCGACATCGAGCGCAAGGGCGACAAGGTGTTCGTCGAGATCTGGACCGCACGTCCGGGTATCGTCATCGGCAAGAAGGGCGCCGAGGTCGATGTGCTTCGCAAGGACCTCGAGCAGTTGGTCGGCCATCCGGTCGCGGTCAACATCGTCGAGATCAAGCGTCCCGAGATCGATGCGACGCTGGTCGCCCAGAGCGTCTCCGAGCAGCTCGTGGCACGCGTCGGCTTCCGCCGCGCGATGAAGAAGGCGGTCACGAGCGCCATGAAGGGCGGCGCTCTCGGCGTGCGGATCCAGTGCTCCGGCCGACTCGGCGGCGCCGAGATGGGTCGTCGCGAGTGGTACCGCGAGGGCCGGGTGCCGTTGCACACACTGCGTGCCAAGATCGACTACGGCACCACCGACGCGGTCACCACCTTCGGTGTCGTGGGCGTGAAGGTGTGGGTCTACCGTGGCGACAAGCTCCCCGGTCAGAACATGACTGCTGCGGAGGAGGCGGCGCTCATGGAGCGCTCGCGTCCCGAGCGCCGTGAGGACAGGCCTCGCGGCCGTCGCGGCGCTGGTACTGGAAGGAGGGGCTAGATGCTGCTTCCCAAGCGCGTAAAGCACCGCAAGGTGATGCGTGGTTCCCGCAAGGGTATCGCCAAGGGCGGCACGGAGATCGCGTTCGGCGAATACGGCCTCAAGGCGCTGGAGCCGGCGTGGATCACCAACCGCCAGATCGAGGCGGCCCGTGTCGCGATGACCCGTTACATGAAGCGTGGCGGCAAGGTGTGGATCAACATCTTCCCGGACAAGCCCGTCACGCAGAAGCCTGCCGAGACCCGTATGGGTTCCGGCAAAGGTAACCCGGAGAAGTGGGTGGCTGTCGTCAAGCCCGGCCGCATCATGTTCGAGGTGGCCGGTGTGAGTGAGGAAGTCGCCAAGGAAGCCATGCGTCTCGCGGCGCAGAAGCTGCCGATCAAGTGCAAGTTCGTGACCCGTGCTGATAGTGGCGGTGAAGCATAGATGAAGACCACGGATATCAAAGACCTTGCGATCAGCGAGATCGACGAGAAGCTCAAGGAGAGCCGGACGGAGCTGTTCAACCTCCGGTTCCAGCTCGCCACGGGGCAGCTCGACAACCCGCACCGCATCACGATGGTCAAGCGACAGATTGCGCGTCTGCACACCGAGTTGCGCACCCGTGAGATCGCGGCTGCCAAGTCGCAGGCGCAGTAGGAGGACGATAGATGAGCACCGAGCGTAACAGCCGCAAGGAGCGCCAGGGCGTGGTCGTCTCGGCCGCAGGCGACAAGACGTGTGTCGTCAAGGTCGAGGCCCGCAAGCGCCACCCGCTCTACGGCAAGATGATCACCCGTTCGACGAAGTTCCACGCGCACGACGAGAACAACGAGTGTGGCGTGGGAGATACGGTCCGCATCATGGAGACGCGTCCGGTCTCGAAACTGAAGCGCTGGCGTCTCGTCGAGATCGTCGAGAAGGCCAAGTAGCACACACCTGCACGTGAGACGACGGTCCTCTCGGAACCACATGCGTTCCGATGACCGGCGAGTGATGGAGGAAGAGCATGATCCAGGCGGAGACCCGGCTGAAGGTGGCCGACAACTCCGGAGCCCGTCGAGTGGCCTGCATCAAGGTCCTCGGCGGCTCCAAGCGGCGCTACGCGTACGTAGGTGACACCATCGTATGCGCCGTGAAGGAGGCCACCCCCAACGGGACGGTCAAGAAGGGCGACGTCGTCAAGGCGGTCGTCGTTCGCACCAAGAAGGAGACGCGTCGTCCCGATGGCAGCTACATCAAGTTCGACGAGAACGCCGCCGTCATCATCGACGCCCAGGGCAACCCCCGGGGAACGCGCATCTTCGGTCCGGTCGCGCGTGAGCTGCGCGATCGCAAGTACATGAAGATCGTGTCCCTCGCGCCGGAAGTCCTGTAGGGAGGGCCTGAACAGTTATGGCGAAGTCACTGACGATCCGCAAGGGCGACCGCGTACATGTCATCGCCGGCAAGGACAAGGGCAAGGAAGGCAAGGTCCTTCGCTCTATGCCGGAGAAGGAGCGCATCGTCGTCGAGAACGTTCACATGATCAAGAAGCACGCTCGCCCGAGCCAGAAGAACCCGCAGGGCGGCATCATCGAGATGGAGGGCACTATCCACGTCTCCAACGTGATGCTCGTGTGCCCCAACTGCAGCCAGCCGACGCGCGTCAGCCGCCGGCGTGAAGACGGTGTCCGTGTGCGTGTCTGCAAGGCATGTGGCAAGGACATCGACAAGTAGTAGCAGAGCGGTCGCATGGCGGCCGTGCGAGAAGTCCCGCCGGGTCGGTAATCCGTCGGGCATGAGATCACATCGGAGGTAGACGAGTGGCACCTAGGATGAAGGAGAAGTACCGCGCGGATGTCGTACCGGCGCTCATGGAGCGCTTCGAGTACGCGAACCCGCACCAGGTCCCCCGTCTCGAGAAGATCGTCGTCAACATGGGCGTCGGTGCGGCGACCCAGGACGCGAAACTTCTTGAGAACGCGGTGAGCGACCTGACGATCATCACCGGCCAGAAGCCGGCGATCACCCGCGCGAAGAAGTCCATCGCGAGCTTCAAGCTCCGCGAGGGTATGGCGATCGGCGCGAAGGTCACGCTTCGCGGCGATCGGATGTGGGAGTTCTTCGACCGCCTGCTCTCCACGGCGCTGCCGCGCATCCGCGACTTTCGCGGCGTGAGCAACAAGGCGTTCGATGGCCGGGGCAACTACTCCCTCGGCGTCACCGAGCAGTTGATTTTCCCCGAGATCGACTACGACAAGATCGACAAGATCCGTGGCATGGATATCACCTTTGTCACGAGCGCTGATACGGACGAGGAGTGCCACGCGCTGCTCGCCGAGTTCGGTTTCCCGTTCAAGCGGTAGAGAAGACGCGGGTCGTCCGGATCTCCGGGCCACCCTCTTCGAGGAGGTTCGACACGTGGCAAAGAAGTCGATGATCGCCAAGGCCAAGCGTACGCCGAAGTTCGCCGTTCGCGCCGTCAACCGCTGTAACCGCTGCGGCCGTCCGCGCGCGTACTACCGTCAGTTCGGCCTGTGCCGAGTCTGCGTACGCGAGCTGGCAAGCCGTGGCGAGCTACCCGGTGTCCGTAAGGCGAGCTGGTAGGCCTTACCAGACCCGGGCGGACGGGTCCGAAAGGCGTTCCGGTCAAGGGCCGGGGCGAACCGGCGGACACGGGCAGTCCCGAATCATAGGAGGTATTCGAGAACATGAGCATGACCGATCCCATCGCAGACATGCTGACGCGTGTGCGTAACGCGAACAACGCGTTCCAGACGTCCACGTCGATGCCGTCATCCAACAAGCTCGTCGCGATCGCCAAGATCATGAAGAGCGAAGGTTACATCGAGGACTATGAGGTGGTCCCGGGCGAGCCGCAGGCGACGCTCACGATCACCCTGAAGTACGGGCCCAAGAAGCAGCGCACCATCACTGGCCTGCGCCGCATCAGCAAGCCCGGCCTGCGCGTCTACGCGAAGAAGGACGAGCTGCCGCGTGTGCTGGGCGGTCTCGGTGTCGCGGTCGTCTCCACGTCGCAGGGTGTCATGACCGAGAAGCAGGCACGCGCCGCCGGTGTCGGTGGCGAAGTGCTCGCCTACATCTGGTAGTCGGACCGGAGAGAAAGGAGCAAGCCGTGTCCCGTATCGGCAAGCAGCCCATCCCGGTTCCCGCCGGTGTGGACGTCATCATCGAGGGGTCGACCGTGACCGCGAAGGGCCCCAAGGGCACCCTGGAGCAGTCGTTCGACCCTGATATGCAGATCACGCTCGAGGAGGGCTCGGTCTGGGTCCGCCGTCCGTCCGACGAGCGGCGCCATCGCAGCCTTCATGGGCTGACCCGGACCCTGATCTCCAACATGGTCGTCGGCGTGTCCGATGGCTTCCGCAAGGACATGGAGATCGTGGGTGTCGGCTATCGTGCCGCGCTCAAGGGTAGCGACCTGGATCTGTCTCTCGGCCTGAGCCACCCGATGGTGGTCAAGGCTCCCGAGGGGATCACGTTCGAGGTTCCCGCGCCCACGAAGATCTCAGTCATCGGCATCGACAAGCAGCGTGTCGGGCAGATCGCCGCGGAGATCCGCAGCATCCGTCCGCCCGAGCCGTACAAGGGCAAGGGTATCCGCTATGCGGGCGAGCACGTCCGCCGCAAGGTCGGTAAGGCCGCGAAGTAGTCATTCTCGACCGCACCGGCGTGGTGCGTGACGAAGGAGTCAGGACGGATCATGGATAAGTCGAAAGCGAAGGCAGCAGGTCTCGCCCGCCGCCAGCGCCGGGTCCGCGGCAAGATCAGCGGCACGGCCGAACGGCCACGCCTGCGGGTCAGCCGCAGCAACCAGCACATCTACGCGCAGCTCATCGATGACGTCGCCGGTGTGACACTCACCGCGGCTTCGTCGAACGACCCTGAGCTCAAGCAGGCGCTCAAGTCGGGTGCGAACATCGACGCGGCCAAAGCCGTCGGCGATGCGCTCGGCAGACGTGCTCTCGAAGCCGGTATCACCGAGGTCGTCTTCGACCGCGGAGGACGTCTGTATCACGGACGAGTCGCCGCGCTTGCTGAAGGTGCCCGCGAAGCCGGCCTGAAGTTCTAAGAGACTAGGAGGATCAGTAATGGCGTATGACAGCAACGCTCCGGTCTCCGAGATCCAGGAGCGCGTGGTCTACATCAACCGTGTGTCCAAGGTCGTCAAGGGTGGTCGACGCTTCTCGCTGACGGCTCTGGTCGTCGTCGGTGACGGCAACGGCCGGGTCGGTGTCGGCATGGGCAAGGCGGCTGAGGTGCCCGTGGCGATCAAGAAGGGCATCGAGGACGCGAAGAAGAACATGTTCACGTTCCCGCTTGCCGGCACGACGATCCCGCACGCCGTCACGGGGCACTATGGTGCCGGCAACGTGTTGCTCAAGCCAGCCTCTCCGGGTACCGGCGTCATCGCCGGTGGGCCCGTGCGAGCGCTGCTCGAGCTCGGTGGTGTGAAGGACGTACTCAGCAAGTCCCTCGGCACGAGCAACGCGCTCAATATCGTGAAAGCCGCCGCCGAGGGTCTGCAGCAGCTCAAGAGCCCGGACGAGGTCGCCCGCAGCCGCGGCAAGACGGTCGCAGAGATCTACGGCAAGAAGGGGTAGTGCGACATGGCATCTGAGAAGACACTCAGGATCACACAGGTCCGGAGCGCGATCGGCCTTCGGAAGGATCAGAAGGCAACGGTCCGCGCACTTGGGCTGAAGCGGATGCACGACACCGTGGAGCAGGCTGACACGCCGACCATCCGGGGGATGATCTTCAAGATCAAGCACCTCCTCAAGGTTGACGAGGTCTAGCAGGGGCGTGCGCCCCGTAATGGAGTCAGCCGGCGGCGAGCGGCCGGCGATCCCGGGTCACTCCGGGAACAAGCGACAGAGGAGACATCATGCAGTTGCACGACCTCAGCCCGGCACCGGGCTCACGCAAGAACCGCAAGCGCGTTGGCCGTGGTAACGGCAGCGGTCACGGTAGTACCGCCGGGCGCGGCGACAAGGGCCAGAACTCCCGCTCCGGCGGCGGTAAGGGGCCCGGCTTCGAGGGTGGGCAGAACCCGCTGCACATGCGCATGCCGAAGCTCGGCGGGTTCAAGAACCGCAATCGTGTCGAGTATGCCGTCGTCAACGTCGGTCGCCTTGAGGACCTGTACGGCGCCGGCGAGACCGTCGACGTCGACAGCCTGTTCGCCAAGGGTGTCATCAAGAGCAAGACCACGCCGGTGAAGGTTCTCGGCGACGGCGAGATCACCAAGGCGCTCACCGTCAAGATCGACAAGGTCTCCGGACCCGCCCAGACCAAGATCGAAGCGGCTGGAGGGACGGTCGATCTCTCGTGATCGATGCCATTCGTAACGCGCTCCGCATCCCGGATCTCCGCAAGAAGATCCTCTTCACGCTGGGCATCATCGCGCTGTATCGTGTCGGCGCACACATCCCCGTCCCGGGTGTGGATCCCGCGTCGATGAAGGATCTTGTGAGCGGCGCGGGAAGCGCCCTCGGTCTGCTCAACCTCTTCGCCGGCGGTGCGCTGGAGAACTTCGCCATCTTCGCGCTCGGTATCATGCCGTACATCACCTCAACGATCATCATGCAGCTCCTACAGGCGGTCATCCCGACGCTGGAGCGGTGGTCAAAAGAGGGTGAAGCGGGTCAGCGCAAGATCACGCAGACCGCCCGCTACATGACTCTCGGCATCGCCTTCATGGAGTCGCTCGGCCTGCTGACGGTCTTCCAGGCACCCGCCGCCAGCGGTGGTCTTGGCGTCAACTTCGACCTGCTGACCGAGGTCGTGATCGTAATCAGCCTGATCTCGGGTACTGCCGCGATCATGTGGATGGGTGAGCTGATAACGCAGCGAGGTATCGGCAACGGTATGTCCCTGCTGATCTTCGCCAGCATCGTGTCGCGGTTCCCGCAGACGGTGGTAGCGTCTTTCCGTGTGAACCCGTGGTTCATGATGCTCGTGCTCGTCATCTCGCTCCTGGTGGTCGCAGCGGTTGTATTCATGGAGGGTGGCCAGCGCCGCATCCCCGTCCAGTACGCCAAGCGCGTGGTGGGTCGTCGCGTGTACGGCGGCATGGGCACCTACATCCCGCTGAAGGTCAACGGGGCGAACGTCATCCCGATCATCTTTGCGTCTTCGGTGCTGCTGTTCCCGACGACGATAGCGCGGTTCTTCACGAACGTGCTGTGGCTCCAGCAGGCCGCTGCATGGCTGTCGAGCGGGTGGAGTTACATCATCCTGTTCGCCTCACTCATCGTCTTCTTCGCGTACTTCTACACGGCACTCGTGTTCAACCCGATCGAGACGGCGGACAACCTGCGCAAGAACGGTGGCTTCATCCCCGGTGTCCGGCCGGGGAATCCCACCGCTCAGTACATCACCAACGTGCTGAATCGCATCACCTTGCCGGGTGCTGTCTTCCTGGCGATGATCGCGGTGGTTCCGCAGGCGATCTTCCAGCAGACCGGCGACCAGCTCGTCGCGGCCTTCGGCGGCACGTCGATTCTGATCATGGTCGGTGTCGCGCTCGAGACTATGCGGCAGCTGGAGAGTCAACTGCAGATGCGCCACTACGACGGCTTCTTCAAGTAAGAGACGGGCGTTCGCGTCTGTTGCAGGATCAGCGGTATCGCCAGCGCCCCGGTGCAGGCCTCATGCAGGCCGTGCCGGGGCACGCGCGATAGACGGGAGGGGTTCGGATGAACGTCATGCTGCTTGGCGCCCCTGGCGCAGGCAAGGGGACACAGGCCGCTCGCATCGTGGAGGAGTTCGGTCTGGTCCACCTTTCGACCGGCGATATCCTCCGCAAGGCGGTCGCGGATGGTACACCACTCGGCATCGAGGCCAAGCGCCATATGGACGCGGGTGGGCTCGTCCCCGATGAGGTCGTCATAGGCCTGGTGCAGGAGCGCATCACGCAGCCGGACGCCCTCGAGCACGGTGTGCTGTTCGACGGATTCCCTCGTACCATCCCTCAGGCCGAGGCGCTCGGCGCTGCTCTTGCCGAGAGCGGACTTGCGCTGGACGCGGTCGTCAGCGTGGATGTCGATCCCGAGGCCATCGTCACCCGTATCACATCCCGGCGCCAGTGCCGTGCCTGTGGTGCCATCTTCAACGTCGTCACGGACGGCGACCTCGAAACCTGCACCCAGTGTGGTGGAGAAGTCTACCAGCGGGATGACGACACCGAGGCGACGGTGCGCAAGCGGCTGGAGGCGTACCAGGCGCAGACCAGCAAGCTGATCCCGTACTACTCCGAGCACGGTACGCTGCACACCGTGGACGGTAACCAGGCGCCCGCGGATGTCTATGCCGCGATCGCCGACATCCTGCGTGCGATCGGCTAGCGGCGTGATCATCGCTAAGTCACCCGCAGAGCTCGATATCATGCGTGAAGCGGGTCGCATCACCGCTCTGGCGCTCGACGCCGTCGCTTCTGCGGTACGCCCCGGCGTCACGACCGCTGAACTCGACGCCGTGGCAGAAGACACGATCGTCCGCGCGGGCGCCCGTCCCGCATTCAAGGGATATCATGGATTCCCCGCGACGCTATGCACATCGGTGAACGACCAGGTCGTGCACGGCATCCCGGGGAAGCGCGTACTGCGTGAGGGCGAGATCGTGTCGGTGGACTGTGGGGCGATCGTGGATGGGTACTACGGTGACTCTGCGCGCACCTTCGCGGTAGGCACGGTGTCCCCGGAGGCGCAACGGCTGATGGATGTCACGCGCCGGTCGCTCGAGGCCGGCATCTCCCGCTGCAGACCGGGGATGCGGCTCTACGATGTCTCTGCGGCCGTACAGGAAGTGGCGGAGGCCGCAGGCTTCTCAGTCGTGCGCGAGTATGTCGGCCACGGCATCGGCAGGGCCATGCACGAGGACCCGCAAGTCCCCAACTACGGGAAAGCCGGGACTGGCCCCGCGCTCAAGGTGGGGATGGTGCTGGCGATTGAGCCGATGGTCAACGCAGGCACCGCTGACGTGCGTTCTCTTGACGACGGGTGGACGGTCGTGACCCTCGACGGGGCGATGTCTGCTCACTTCGAACACACCGTAGCAATCACCGAGGATGGGCCGCGCGTTCTCACCGTCGCAGGGTCGGACACACCCTAGACTGGACGCGGGGGCTTGTCTTGGTTATACTGCCGTTTTGCGACTTCACGGCTCTTGAAGGGATACAAGCACTTGGCAAAGCGCGATGACGCCATCGAGATGGAGGGCACTGTTCTCGAGGCTCTGCCCAACGCGATGTTCCGGGTAGAACTCGATAACGGGCACAAGATGCTCGCTCACATCTCGGGTAAGATGCGGATGCACTACATCCGTATCCTCCCCGGCGACAAGGTGGTCGTCGAGCTTTCTCCGTATGACCTTTCAAGGGGTCGTATCACGTATCGGTTCAAGTAGCGGACCGTTCCCGGGGGGTCATGGAGACACCCGGCACCGTGTTAGTGAACGACGAAAGAACACGCCTGCGGCTGGGCGATGAGATAGATAGCGTACGGAGAACAACGGAAAAGGGAATCTCAGCATGAAAGTCAGACCTTCCG
Organism: Coriobacteriia bacterium; assembly: GCA_016933785.1. Taxonomy (GTDB): domain Bacteria; phylum Actinomycetota; class Coriobacteriia; order Anaerosomatales; family Anaerosomataceae; genus Anaerosoma. The sequence goes on from JAFGAG010000033.1 coordinate 12,718, forward strand.
TTAAGAAGATGTGCGAAAAGTGCAAGGTCATCCGCCGCCACGGCCGGGTGCTCGTGATTTGCGAGAACCCGCGTCACAAGCAGCGGCAGGGCTAGGAGGGAGCGGGCTTTGGCACGCATTTCGGGTGTCGACCTTCCGCGCGAGAAGCGCGTGGAGATCGGCCTGACATACATTTTTGGGATCGGCCTCACGACATCGCAGCTCATCCTGCGTGAGACCGGCATCAACCCCGACACGCGCGTTCGGAACCTCACGGAAGAAGAGGTCGTCCGTCTGCGCGAGTACATCGACCGGAACCTCAAGGTCGAGGGAGATCTTCGCCGCGAGACCAGCCAGAACATCAAGCGGCTGATGGAGATCGGCTGCTACCGGGGCCTTCGCCATCGCAAGGGTCTCCCGGTTCGCGGGCAGCGTACGCATACGAATGCGCGTACCCGCAAGGGCCCGCGTCGCCAGATCGGCGCGAAGAAGAAGGGCAAGTAGCACATGGCCGCCAAGAAGAAGAACGTCAAGAGCAGAGTCCGGCGCAGCGAGCGTAAGAACATCGCTGTCGGTCAGGCATACATCAAGAGCACGTTCAACAACACGATCATCAGCATCACCGACCCTCAGGGCAATGTCATCGCCTGGAAGTCAGCCGGTCAGGTCGGCTTCAAGGGGTCCCGAAAGTCCACGCCGTTCGCCGCGCAGCTCGCTGCCGAGCAGTGCGCGAAGATGGCGCAGGAGCACGGGGTCCGGAAGGTCTCGGTGTTCGTGAAAGGTCCCGGCTCCGGCCGTGAGACCGCGATTCGCTCGCTCCAGGCCGCTGGCCTCGAGGTCTCGAGCATCCAGGATCGCACCCCTGTCCCGCACAACGGCTGCCGGCCGCGCAAGCGCCGCCGCGTGTAGTTCACACTGGGAGGATCGACCTCTATGGCACGTTACACAGGGGCGGACTGCAGGCAGTGCCGCCGTGAAGGTGAAAAGCTATTCCTGAAGGGTGATAGGTGCTACACGGACAAGTGTGGCATGGAGAAGCGCCCATACCCGCCGGGTCAGGCCGGCAAGAAGCGTCCGCGCGATTCCGAGTACCGTATCCAGCTCCGCGAGAAGCAGAAGGCGAAGCGCATCTACGGTGTCCTGGAGAAGCAGTTCCGGACGTACTACCAGATTGCGACCCGCCAGCCTGGCATCACAGGTGAGAACCTGCTTCGCCTGCTGGAGAGCCGCCTCGACAACGCCGTCTACCGCCTCGGCTTCGCCGCATCGCGTGATGAGGCTCGCCAGATGGTCCGTCACGGTCACTTCACCGTGGACGACCGCAAGGTCGACATCCCGTCGTTCCGGGTTCGTCCGGGCGCAGTGATAGCGGTCGGCGACAAGGCGAAGGAGATGACGGCGATCAAGGCCGCGCTCATCTCGTCTTCGAAGATCGAGGTCCCCGGGTGGCTCGAGGTCGACGTCGAGAAGCTGCAGGGCCGTGTCCTGTCGCTCCCGACGCGCGAGCAGATCGAAGCTCCCATCCGCGAGCAGCTCATCGTCGAGCTGTACTCGAAGTAACCACGCCTTGCCAGCCAAGGAGGCTTAGAGCATGACCGAGTTCATGAGGCCGAAAGTGACCGTCGAGGATATCGATGCGCGCACCGCGCGGTACATCGTGGAGCCGCTCGAGCGCGGCTACGGGTACACGCTCGGCAACTCGATGCGTCGCGTTCTGCTGTCGTCGCTCCAGGGCGCCGCTGCGACGTCGATCCGTATCGAGGGCGTGCAGCACGAGTTCGCGACCATCGAGGGTGTCCGCGAGGATGTCACCGATATCGTCCTGAACGTGAAGGGCCTCGCCTTCAGCGATGAAGGTGTGGGCGAGGGTGAAGGCGTTGCGACGCTCAGCGCGTCCGGGCCCGGTGCGGTCACTGGTGCGGACCTCAAGGTCCCGACAGAGTTCTCGCTGGTCAACCCTGATCACCTGATCGCAACGCTGGAAAAGGGCGCGAAGCTCGAGATGAGCATGCGCATCGGTGTAGGCCGCGGGTATGTCTCAGCGGATCGCAACAAGCGGGCCGACGATCCTATCGGCGTGATCACGGTCGATTCCGTGTTCAGCCCCGTGATCCGCTGCACGTACGTTGTCGAGAACACGCGTGTCGGCCAGCGCACCGACTACGACAAGCTTGTGCTTGAGCTTGAGACCAACGGCGCGATGACTCCCGCAGACGCGGTCGCCCGCGCGGCACGCGTCATCGACGAGCATATGATGCTCTTCCTGGAGCAGGCCGAAGGCGATCTGCCCGAGGGCGGGATCTTCGAGTCGATCCCCGATGAGAAGGACCGCGTGCTCGACACGGCGATCGAGGAGCTGGACCTTACCGTCCGCTCGTACAACTGTCTGAAGCGCCAGGGTGTGAACACCATCGGCCAGCTGACCGAGTGCAGCGAAGCCGATCTGCTCAACATCCGGAACTTCGGCGCCAAGTCGATCGAGGAAGTCAAAGACAAGCTCCAGGCCATGGGCCTGGGTCTCGCAGGGTAGGAGAGCGTACGAGATGAGACACGCCAAGAAAGGGCGCAAGCTCGGCACCGACGCGAGCCACACCAAGGCGATGCTTCGCAGCCTTGCGGCGGCCGTGCTCGCCAACGAGCGGATCAAGACGACCGAGGCGCGCGCCAAGGAGGTGCGGCCGCTGGTGGAGCGCATCATCAGCTGGGGCAAGCGCGGCGACGTGCATGCTCGCCGTCTGGCGCTCGCCGAACTCGGCGACCAGGCGCTGGTGAAGAAGGTCTTCGACGATATCGCACCCCGGTATGCCGAGCGTGACGGAGGCTACACACGTATCCTCAAGCTTGGCCCCCGCAAGGGCGATGCAGCTCCGATGGTCATCATGGAGCTCGTGGACTAGTATCGGCCCGCGAGGTCGTTGCACGAAGGGCCCCGCACGGTGCGGGGCCCTTCGTCGCTTTGGGAAGGATGCGCGTGATCGTTTTCGAACAGGCGGGGTTCGTCTATCCGGGCGCATCGGCTCCGGCGGTCGACGGCGTATCAGTGGAGGTCGAGCCCGGCAGATTGCTCGCGCTGCTCGGCGCGAACGGCTCGGGTAAGTCGACGCTCGCCCGGCTCGGCAATGCCCTGCTCGTGCCTTCGACCGGAACCGTCCTGGTGGATGGCATGGACACGCGCGACGAAGACGCCGTGTGGGACATCCGCTCCCGTGTCGGCTTCATCCAGCAGAATCCTGAGAACCAGATAGTGGGCACGATCGCCGAGGAGGACGTGGCCTTCGGGCCCGAGAACCTCGGCGTTGCGGCCCATGAGATCCGCATCCGCGTCGACGAGGCCCTCGAGGCCGTCGGACTCGCCGGCTTCCAGCGGCGCGAACCCCACATGCTCTCAGGCGGGCAGAAGCAACGGCTCGCCATCGCGGGCGCGCTCGCCATGCGCCCGTCGTACCTCATCGCTGATGAGCCGACAGCGATGCTCGACCCCGTCGGGCGGGCCGATGTGTTGCGATCCCTCAGGCATCTCCGCTCAGTGGGGGTGGGCGTCATGCATATCACGCACCATCTGGAAGATGTGCTGGATGCGGACCGTATCATCGTGTTGAGCCTGGGTCGCACCGTCTTTGACGGGACACCGGCCGAGCTTGTCGTCGATCCGGGCAGAGCTCTGAGCATGGGCATCGAACTTCCCGCGGAGATACTCCTCGCACACGAACTTCGGCGGCACGGCGTTCGATTGCCCGACGGTCATCCCGCACCGGAGGATCTCGTGGAGGCGCTGTGGCCCTTGTAGCTGACAACGTCTCGTACGCATACGAGGAAGGGCGCCCGTTCGGCGTCGATGCCGTTCGTGGCGTGGGTTTGACCCTGGAGGTGGGGGACCTTCTCGTGGTGGCCGGCACCACCGGTTCGGGCAAGTCGACGCTCCTGCGGCTGCTCGCGGGACTGCTGGAGCCCTCCACAGGGTCCGTGGTGGTTGACGGCGTGTCTCCGGGGCACCGGGATGCGCGCGGGGCGGTGGCCATCGTCTTCCAGGATCCGGAGACGCAGTTCTTCGCCGAGACGCTTCGCATCGATGTGGCGTTCGGGCCCCGCAACCTCGGGCACGCTGATGCGGAGTCTGCGGCGGACCGTGCACTCTCCGAGGTCGGTCTTGATCCGTCGGTCTACGGATCGCGGTCGCCGTTCAGCCTATCGGGTGGTGAGGCACGCCGGGGGGCGATCGCGGGAGCGCTCGCGATGGGTGCCCGATACCTGCTGCTCGACGAGCCGACCGCGGGACTCGACGCCGCCGGTCGAGCCTCCATTCGCGGGGCCCTAGAGGTCGAACGGCAGAGGAGCGGCGTCATCGTCGTGACCCACGACCCCGGGGAGTTCCTCGATTCCGCGAGCGGGATCATCGCCCTTGATGAGGGCCGAGTGGCCCTCTCGGGTAGCGTCGGGGAGTTGTACGCCGATCCGTCGGTCTACGAGAGAGCCGGACTCGAGCTGCCCCCGATAGTACGAACGCAACTCCTGGCTCGTGCGAGCGGCATGCCCCTCGAGCAGGTGACGCTCGATCCCGGACGCGCGGCCGCGGCGCTTGTCGCAGCACGGGGGATGCGGTCATGAGGGTGCCCTCGACATTCGGTCAGTACGTCCCGGTCGACTCCCCGGTCCACTCGCTCGACGCGCGGACGAAGATTGGCGTCATCGCGCTGTTCACGCTCGGGCTCTTCCTGGCCGACGGGTTCGCCGGGCTCGGCGGCTACGCGGTCGTCGTCGCCGTCGTCCTCTGGGCGTCTCACGTCCCACCGCGCATCGCGCTCAGGGGTGTTCGGGCTCTCGGCGTGCTGCTGCTCTTCACCCTGCTCGCGCATGCGCTGCGCTGGCAGCCCGCGACGGTCACACTGCTGCGGGTCGGACCGATCGGCGTGGATCCGGAAGGGTTGCGCACCGGAGTGTTCTTCGCGATGCGGATCGTGCTCCTGATGGTCGGGACCTCGTTGCTCACGCTCACCACGACACCGGTACAGCTCACCGATGCGCTCGAATCACTCATGCGCCCCGCCTCGGCGCTCGGGGTTCCGTCTGGTGAGATCGCGATGATGCTCACGATCGCACTCCGCTTCATACCCACCACGGCGCAGGAAGCGGAGCGGGTGATCATCGCTCAGACAGCGCGCGGCGCCCGCTTCGACGAGGGAGGGCTCGTGACGCGGGTGCGCGCATACGTACCGGTCCTCGTGCCGCTGTTCGTCAATCTCTTCCGGAGGGCCGAGGATCTGGCGCTCGCGATGGATTCGCGGTGCTACCGTGGCGGACGTGGCAGGACGCGTCTGCATGCCGCAATCATGACCCCCCGCGACTGGCTGGTGCTACTCTTGGGCGGTGCCGCACTCCTGGCTATCGGCATCACATTCTAGGACGTGACGATGATCGGCAGCACGGTACTCACACTCTCCTACGACGGTTCGGGCTTCGCGGGGTTCGCCCGCCAGCCGGGCCTGTCGACCGTGCAGGGGGAGGTGGAGGCGGCGCTCAGGACAGCGCTTCGCCGCGAGGTGGGGACGGTGGGCGCCGGACGGACGGATGCGGGTGTCCACGCGCTCGGACAGGTGATGAGTTTCGCCGCGATGGAGGCCGATCCGTCGACGGGGCAGCTGCTCCGCTCACTTAACGCCCTCACGCCACGCGGGATCGTGGTCACGGGTGTCCGGCGTGCCGGAGCGGAGTTCAGCGCGCGGCACTCGGCCGTAGCCCGCGAATACCGCTACCGGATCGTTCCCGGTCCCGTACCGCCGCTGTTCACCGCTCCGTACGCCTGGTCGGTTCCGCACGCGCTCGACCTACATGCGATTCGCGAGGCTGCGACACACCTCATCGGCGAGCACGATTTCAAGTCGTTCTGCGTGACCGAGTCGGCACGCGGGATGCGGACTGTCCGGCGCCTCGATCTGATCGAGGTGTCGCCCGAGCATATCCTGGGCGAGCACGCGATCACCGTGCGGGTAACCGGCAATGCGTTCCTGCACTCGATGGTTCGTACGATCGTAGGGAGCCTTGTCGAGGTCGGGAGTGGGCGTCGCGGACCGGAATGGATGGCCGAGGTCCGTGCGGCATGCGACCGCGCGGCAGCGGGTCCGACGGCACCCGCACGGGGGTTGACGCTCTGGCACGTGAGCTACCCGGAGGAGTGTTGGCTGTAGCGCCGGAGCGTACGCGCGACATGCGGGTGGAGCTCCAGGGAGCGCCGGTCCTCGCTCCCTGCGATGGGCATGGATACGCCCGGGCGCGTTGGTTGACACTCCCTGGTAGCGCAGATAAACTGCAAGGGTTCGTTTCGAGAGCCCCGTGAACTCGACAAACGACTACGTCCAGCTTGCTTACGGAGGAACCTTTGAAGACCTACTACGCCAAGCCCGGCGAGGTGGAGCGCGAGTGGCTGCTCGTCGATGCCACTGATATCCCCCTCGGCCGTTTGGCGAGCGAAGTCGCTTCCATCCTCAAGGGGAAGCGCAAGCCGCAGTACACTCCGAACGTCGACACCGGTGATTTCGTCATCGTCGTCAACGCATCGAAGATCAAGCTGACCGGCAACAAGCTCGCCGACAAGAAGAAGTACCGCCACTCGGGTTTCCCGGGTGGTCTCAAGGAGACCTCGATCTCCGACATGCTCGCGAAGCGTCCCGAGCGCGTGATTCAGGGCGCGGTCAAGGGCATGCTGCCGAAGAACACGCTGGGGAGGGCCATGAACAAGAAGCTCAAGGTCTATGGCGGCCCTGATCATCCGCATCAGGCCCAGAACCCCCGTCAGATCACCCTGGAGGTCTAACGCATGGCTGAGAGCAAGGCAGTCTACTGGGGCACCGGTCGCCGCAAGACGTCGGTCGCCCGCGTGCGACTCATCCCGGGTTCGGGCCAGATGATGGTCAACGGACGTGCGTTCAGCGACTACTTCGGTCGCGAGGTCATGAAGGGCTACGTCGAGCAGCCGTTCAAGGTGACCGAGACCCTCGGCCACTTCGACGTCTTCGCCAACATCAAGGGTGGCGGTCTTTCGGGTCAGGCTGGCGCGCTGCGTCACGCTATCGCCCGTGCGCTGCTGGAGGCCGGCGACGACTACCGCGGTGAGCTCAAGCGAGCAGGCCTGCTTCGCCGCGACCCGCGTATGGTCGAGCGCAAGAAGTACGGCCTCAAGAAGGCCCGCAAGCGCCCGCAGTTCTCCAAGCGCTAGTCGCACGGAGGCACTTGCAAGACAAAGCCCCCCGGCCATCCGGCCGGGGGGCTTCTCTATGCGCTGGTCATGGGGCCAGTCGGCACATGGCGCGTGCTAGAGCACGGTCACGCTCTTCGCCAGGTTGCGTGGCTTGTCCACGTCGCAGCCACGCGCGACGGCCAGGTGGTATGCGAAGAGCTGCAGCGGCACGCTCGCGAGTATCGGGTTCAGCTCGTCGCGCACCTTCGGCAGGAAAATCACATCGTCGGCCACCTTCTTGATCTGCTCGTCACCCTCGGTGGCAAGCGCGATCACCGGGCCCTTACGTGCGCGGATCATCTCGAGGTTCGCCATCGTCTTGTCGTACATGAAGTCCTGAGGTACGAGGAAGACGGTCGGCGTGTTCTCGTCGATGAGCGCGATCGGTCCGTGCTTCATCTCGGCGGCGGAGTAGCCCTCGGCGTGGATATAGGAGATCTCCTTCAGCTTGAGCGCGCCTTCAAGGGCTGTGGGGTAGCTGTAGCCCCGGCCGAGGAAGAAGAAGTCGTCCGCCGAGGCGTACTTGAGCGCGATCTCTTTGATCGCATCGCTCTGGGCGAGGACCTGCTCTATCTGAGCGGGGAGCTCTTCCAGTCCCTTGAAGGTCTTCATGGCTTGGCC
>JAFGAG010000034.1 GCA_016933785.1 Coriobacteriia bacterium
TCTGATGGTCGGGATGGCGGGATTCGAACCCACGACCTCTGCGTCCCGAACGCAGCGCTCTACCAAGCTGAGCCACATCCCGACGAGCCGCTATGATACATGGTCACTGCGGGCGTGGCAAAGAAAAGATGCGTGCTCTTCCGTAGCCCTGGTGTGACAGGGAAGGGGCCCGGCTGACGATCCAGCCGGGCCCCTTCCGCATGCCCCGGAACCGATCCGGGAGCGCCCTGCCTACAGCCTCACGTGGCAGTAGGAGCAGAACGGAGGTTCGTGGCACTCGAAGCACGGCTCCGCGCCGTCCTTCTTCACCAGGTTCGGGTGATACGTGCGCCACGCTTCGTTGGCGACCGAGCCGGGGTGATGGCACGAGTCGCAGAAGAACTGGGTGTGGCAGTTCACGCAGACGTCCCTGGTGTACTTGTTGGCCTCGAAGTCGGCCTTGTGCTGATCCGCGAACCCGGATGCGTGCGGCATCTCGAGCTTGTGGCAGTTCTGGCAGAAGGCCGCCTTCACGCCACCATCGCCGTGGCAGTAGTCGCACGAATCGTTGGCTTCCTTGTACGCGAGCTGGTGAGCCGCGCCCTTGTCAGCCGCGGTACGTCGCGTCCAGTCAGCCACGGTGTGCGAGGTCGGCACAGCGTTGAGGCTTGTGTGGCAGTCCACGCAGAACTTCTTGTCCTGATGGCACTTCTCGAAGCACGGGGCTGCCCCGTCAGCCGCGACGGTCACCGGGTGCTGCTTCTGCCACGGGGTGCCGTTGACGGCGCCCTTGTGGTGGCAGTCGGAGCAGAGCTCGGCGGCCTGGTGGCAGTTGGCGCACATCGCCTGGGTGTTGCGCCCGGAGACGTGGTTCTTCTTGAACGTGTCGGGGTGCGGGATCTCCGTACCGTGACAGTCCATGCAGAACTTGGCGGTCGTGCCACCGGTGCCGTGACAAACCTCGCAGCTCTCGATCGACTTGTTCGCCGAGATCGCGTGCGACGCGGTCGCGACGGCAGGCGTGTCGGGATACGCGGTCACCGTGAGCTTGCCGTGGAGCCAGTCAGCCGCGGTGTGCGACGTCGGCAGCGGCTGGAGCTTCGTGTGGCAGTCCACGCAGAACTGCTGATCGTGGCAGGCGCCGAGACAGCCGGCTACGCCCTTCTCCACAACGGTCGTCGCATGCTGGGTCTGCCACTGGACGGCCGGATCGAACGTCCAATCGACCTTGGAGCCGTGGTGACAGCTGTCGCAGAAGTACGTCGTCGACTGCTGGTGGCACATCTCGCACTTGTCGATTGCCGTTGCAGCGACCTCGGGGTGCGTCTGGGTCTTGAACTCCTCGGGGTGCGGCATCTCCATGCCGTGGCACCCTTCGCAGAACGTCGCCTTGACGTGGCAGGTAGCGCAGTAGTCGACATCCTCGACCGGAACGACCGCCAGCACGTCATCGTCGTGGTGCTCGCCCTCGGCCTCGTGACCCTCGGTATCGGCCTCGTGCGCCTCGCCTTCGGCCTCCTCATGCATGAGGTAGTCGCCGCCGGTGGGAATCGGACGGATGATGTCCTCGGCCGGACGGCCTGTGGCGTGATCGACTTCCATGTTGGCGAGTGCAGCGTGACCCTTGGGGTAGAAGCCGGGCTCGTCGTGGTTGGCGGGCTTCAGATCGAAGTCGGCCGGATGGCATGCCGAGCAGGTACCAGGAGCCTTGAACTCGGCGCCCGAAGGCGACTCCTCAGTGAGCGTGTGGCAGCGGAAACATGCTGTCATGCTCATGAAGTCTGCGTGCCTCGCGGCTTTCTCGCCGGTCTCAGGATTGACCGTGATGAAGTCGGCGTAGGCCTCGTCCTCTGGGTGCGCGACACGGTTGTGACACGCCGTGCAGAGGATCTCACGATCCGTATGGGCGTCGTGATCGATGATGATGCCCTCGCTCGGCGTGATCTCACGATTGTCGAGATCGTGGCACTGGGTGCACTGCTCGTCACCCATGTGCACCTTGTGCAGCGCGAGATGGCTCGTGGCGTTGAGCGGTACCGCATAGGTCTCGGTGACCATCTGATACATACCGGTGACGACCGCATCGATCTTGTGCAAGGTCAAAGTGATGGGGTCGGCATCAACAGGCATGTGGCATGAGGTGCATGCGACCATGTTGTGGGAGCCGTCGTCATACGCACGAACCGAGTCCAGCTGGATGTAGTGGCAGAACGTCTCGCAGAACCAGTAGCCGGACGTCACCACGAACGCGGCGTTGATCACGGCTAGCAGCGCAAGAACGACCACCCCAGTCCAGATGATGTAGCGCGGCTTGCGTACAGGGTCTTTCCACCCCTGTAGCCAGCGTTGCCACTTCCCCTTCTTCTCTTTCGGCTCCTTGGCCATACGCACCCTCTCCTCGCCACACTCCACGAATGTTGAAGCACCACGGAGACGACCCCCTCGGGCGCCTCCGACAAACGATAGCCGAACCCCTCTGACCGAACAATACGGGCGGGGGCACAAACCAGCCCCACGCTCCGCGCTACCGAGGCTATTCGGCAGCGAACCCCGCGTTCCTGCCTGACTCCCCCTATGCACGCACCTCGAGCACAAGCGAGAGCTCGACCGGTACGCCGATCGGCAGGCCCGCCACCCCGACAGCCTCGCGGGCATGGCGTCCTTCTTCACCGAAGACGTTCACGAGCAGTTCGCTCGCAGCATCGATGACGCGCGGTTGTGCAGTGAACCCGGGGGCGGACGCAACGTACCCGGTGAGCTTGACCACGCGCACCACATCCTCCAGGTCGCATACGGTGGACGCGGCGGCAAGCGCGTTGAGGACGCACTGGATGGCGCACTCCCGTGCCAGTTCCTCGCTCACCGATTCCCCAAGGAAGCCCGTCGCCATCACCTCGCCACCTCTGAGCGGTATCTGCCCGGAGGTGAACACGAGGTTCCCCGTGCGGGCAGCGGGCACGTATGCGCCCACCGGTGCGGCTGGTGCCGGCAAGACGTGGCCCGCCCTGGCGAGACGCTCATTCACGTCCATCAGCGTGTTCCGATCTCATCGGATAGCCTGCCAAGTTCGCCGATGGCTGCGCTGATGCGCCGCGATGCCTCAGCAGCATGCTGCGAGACGAGCGCGACCTCGCGCATCGACACCACGACCTGGTCCGAAGCGGTGCGCTGCTGCTGGGTCGCAATCGAGATCTGCTTGGCGGAGTCGGTGGTCTGCTCCACCTGTACGACGATCCGCTCGAGCGCGACAGCGGTGTTGGCGGCCAGCTCCTGCCCCTCGGTGACCTTCTTGGCCGCCTTCTCGGTCTGCATGATGAGCGCCGACGTGGAAGCCTGTATCTCGCGCACCACGCGACCGATCTCCTGCGTGGATTCGGTCACCGAATCGGCGAGCTTGCGGATCTCCTCGGCCACGACCGAGAATCCCTTGCCTGCCTCCCCTGCCCGGGCCGCCTCGATGGCCGCGTTCAGGGCGAGGATCTTGGTCTGCTCGGCGATCTCGTCGATGATCGACAGGACCCTGCCGATCTCCTGGCTGCGCTCTCCGAGCGCGAGGATCCGATCGGATGACTGCATCGTGGTCTCGCGGATCTCCTCGATCCCCATCGCGGTACTCGCGACCGCGCTCATGCCTTCTTCGGCACTGGCCAGGGTCTTCTCGGCTATGTGCACGACGGCCGCAGCGTTGTCAGCGATCTGGCTCGAGGTCTGCGCGAGTTCCTCGACGGTCGCTGACGTCTCCGTTACGGCCGCAGCCTGTTGGGCTGCGCCGGATGCCTGCTGCTCGGTCGCCGCAGCGATCTCGGTGTTGGCCAGCTTGACGCTCTCGCCCACCATCTGGACGTGCCGCAGGCGGGACGCGATCTGGTCGAAGGAGCGCTCGATCTCCCGGGATGCTTCATCGAACCCGCGCACATCGGGCAGCGGTGTGCCGAGCGTCTTGCTCGCATGGCGGAGCACGTCAAGCAGGGAGCGCTCGGCGACGTCATCGGCCAACCGGCTCGAGATGACGCCCACGGCCCCACCGGCCAGAATACACAGCACCCAGAAGACGACCGCCCCGGCCGTGCTCTTCGGCTCGACGATCAGCGACGCGACGAGCGGGAACACCGCACCGACGAGCACACCTGCCACGACGAACCGCATCGCCGAACCTTTCCGCCCCGCCCTCCGCGCTTCGGACTCCATCTCAGCCGCCTTCGCATGCCGTGCACTGTCAGTACCGACCGTGCATATCGTAGCAGCACCGGAAGCCCGTGCGCAGGTATCGTGGGGGTGCACAGGCGCCGGTGTCGCCGAAGAGGCTTGCCACAAATACCCTTTGGGGTATATCATCTCGCAGAACCGCTACGAACGATCGGAAGGAGTCTCCGTGCGCCGTGTGAGCATCGACGCCGCGAGTTGCGACAGATCACCCGGATGCCCCGCTCGCAGGGCATGCCCGCGAGGCGCGATCGTCCCGATCGCGGGTGGATCGTACCCGGGGGCCCTCGGCTACACCGTTGATGAAGAACGCTGCACCGGATGCGCCATCTGCGCGCGTTACTGCCCCGGTGGAGCCGTCCGCACCGCATAGGAGGAGCGACCATGCCCGAACCGACCATCAGTGTCGAAGTGTACGACTTTCCCGTGGAGACGACCTGCTGGAGCGGAGGTTGAGGTCCGTCCTGGTCTCCGGAGGAGATCACGTCGATTGTCCGCGCCGAGATCGAGCATCGCTTCGGCGATCGTGCCCGGGTGCTGTACTACGACACGAGCCGACCTGAGATCGCGTCCGCTCACCAGAGCATGGTCTCGCTCATCCAGGACCAGGGACTCGTCTACCCGGTGACGGTGGTGGACGGCACGCCGATGTACGACGGCGCGGTGTCGTACCCCGCGATACTCCGTGCGGTCCAGTCAAGGCTCGACAGCAGCAACTAGACGTCCATACGCACAGATGACGAAAGGCCGGGCCCACCCCGGCCTTTCGTGCGTTACGGGATCCCGTCACACGGCCGCTCAGGTAGACTGAGCGCTGCACCGTCGCCGCTCGGCGGCGCTGACATCCTGTCCGGTGGCGGATCGAGGGCGAACACGGCGATGATGCACGCGATCTACGAGTTGTTCGGTGCACTGTTCGGCGCCTGGCGACGCCTGCTCACCGCGGTCGCGCGTCGGGTCGACCGGTGCTGGTCGGCCCTGCGCCGTGCCGGATTGCGGTGGGCAGCTGGGTCGCGTAGCATCCGCGCGTACGTCACCGACACGACCTCGGCCTGGGCCGAAGGTTCGATCGAACGCCTCGAGCCAGCTGCTGCATTCGGTCTGAGGGCTCTCATCGCCGGGCTCATCGCGTCCACCGGCATAGCACTCGGCACGGGCACCCGGCTGGCCGCCGTAGGGCTCGTCGTCCTCACCGAGCTGCTCTTGGCCGCGGCCCGGCTCGCCATCGTCCTGCTCGTGGTGCCGGCCGGAACATCTCGTCCGAGACTCCTCCTTGCCTTCGCCGCAGGCCTCGCCCCCTACGCGTTTGGCGTCACACCGCTTCTGCGCCTCGGATCGCTCTGGGCTTCAGGGGTTCTCACCTTCCGGGGGCTGCGCGGCGCCGGCGTGGGGCCGCGCGACGCGAAGACCGCGACCGCGTGGGCGTTCGGCGGGCAGACGGCGATCGTGGTCGCCGGCCTTCTGATCCGCAGCGTGCTCGCACTCCTCGGCAGCGCCTAGGCCCGACATCATCGTGGCGCCGTTGCGTCCCGTGATCACAGCCGAGCGCTCGGCGAGCACGATGCCGCCGATGACCAGGACCGCACCCACCGCTTGTAGCACAGTCAGCCGCTCGCCCAGGGCGAGCCATGCCAGGATGATGGTGAACACCGGCTCCGTGGTGGATGCCATCGCAGCGCGTGCCGGGCCCAGACTCCTGATACCACCGAGGTAGAGCACGACGGCCGCGATCGTCGGTACGGCGACGATCGCAAGCAGCAGCCACCACACCGCGGGATCCCATCCGACCGGTGAGAGCGGTTCCCCGAACGCAGCTGCGATGAGAGCCATGACAAGCGCCGAGATGCCGAACATGTAGGCCATGACGACGATCCGGGAGCGCCCGGGGACCAGCCGGTCCGACAACATGGTGAACAGCCCGTATGCCGCGCCGGCACCGAGCCCGAGCACAACGCCGATGCCATCGATACGCAAGTCCTGCTCGAACGCTCCCACGACCATCGCGCATCCGAGGAACGTGAGCGCGATACCGGCGACCGCTCCCCGTGACGGCCACGTGCGCGTCAGGAGCGCCTCGGCCGCGGCGATGAGCGCGGGATACGTGTAGAGCAGGACCGTCACGACGGATGCCGAAGCATGCTGAAGCGCGAAGAAGAAGCACAGCGATGCCGCCCCGTAGCCGGTCACGGAGAGCAGTGCGAAGCGACCGAACTCGCCCGGGCCGACGCGCAGGGCGGCCGGTCGCGTCAGTGCCAGGTAGCCGCCCATGAGAGTGGCGGCGATAGCGAAACGCCAGGCCAGTGTGGGCAGCGGACGCGCGCCGTACTCGTACGCGAGTGCGGTGAGCACGGCCAGGGTGCCGAAACACGCCGCCGAGGCGATGACGAGCATGACCGCAAGCCCCCGCCGCATGACCACCCCTCAGTCGGATATGGTTAGAATCTACACGCTCGCAGATGCGGGGCCGGACAGTCAACGTGAGGAGGCGGTATGGGGGAGAGGCGTATGACCACCCGTGTCGCGTGGATGGCCTCACTGCTGTGGATGGGTGTGATCTTCGGGTTCTCGTCGCTCCCGGGCAGCTCCGTCCCGGTGGGCGAGTACGGCTCGTTCGGTCACTTCAGCGGTTACCTTGTGCTTGGCGCACTCTACTTCGTCGCGCTCGGTGGGCGTCGCCGTGGATGGCGTGCGGTCGCCCTCGCCGTCCTGCTCGCCTCTGCATACGGCGTGACCGACGAACTCCATCAGTCGCTGGTCCCCGGGCGCATGCCCGATCCAGCCGACTGGGCCACGGACACGGCAGGCGCGCTCACGGGCGCGTTGATCGCTCTGGGTGTCGCGCGGTGGCTACCGGCGGACAGACGCGCCGCCGATCCCGAGAGCACCGGAAGGACTCCTCAGTAGATGCCGGTCTGGGCGGCCTGCTCCGCAGTGACCCCGAGTTGGCGGATCTTGATGCGGAAGTCGTGCGCGTTGGCGGCCATCGCCGTGGCATCCTCCAGTGTGATGCGCCCCTGCGAGTACAGCTTGAGCAGACTCTGATCGAATGTCTGCATGCCGTAGTACTCGCCTTCCTCCATCGCGTCACGGATCATGTATGTCTTCTCGGAGTCCATGATGTACTCGCGGATCGTACCGGTCATGACCATGACCTCGACCGCCGGGACGAGTCCCCCATTGATCGCCGGAATCAGGCGCATCGAGACGATGCCCTTGAGGGTGGAGGCGAGCATCAGTCGGATCTGCTTCTGCTGATACGGCGGGAAGAAGTCGATGATGCGGTTGATGGTCTCGGTCGCATCGATGGTGTGCAGCGTCGAAAGGACCAGGTTGCCGATCTCGGCCGCGGTGAGCGCCGCCGAGACGGTCTCATGGTCGCGCATCTCGCCGATCAGCACGACGTCGGGATCCTGGCGCACGACATGGCGGAGCGCATCGGCGTAGCTCTCGGTGTCGATGCCGACCTCGCGCTGGTTGATGATGCACTTCACATCCTGATGGAGGACCTCGATCGGGTCCTCGATCGTGACGATGTGCCCCTCGCGAGTGTGGTTGATGTGATCGATCATGGAGGCGAGCGTGGTCGTCTTGCCCGAGCCCGCCGTACCGGTCACGAGCACGAGACCACGGGGCTCCTCGGCGAGCCGGCGCACCACGGGCGGGAGCCCGAGCTGCTCGATGCCCGTGCGCTCGGTGGTGACACGGCGCAAGGTCAGGCCGACGCTCCCACGCTGATGGAACACGTTCACCCTGAAGCGCCCCACTCCGGGGACCGAGTACGCGAAGTCGAGCTCACGGTGGTTCTCGAACGACTGCTGCTGCCGCTCATCCATCATCCCGAGAGCGAGCTGCTTGGTCATATCGGGAGAGAGCTGCGGGTACTCCTTGAGCACTACCAGCCTGCCGTTGAGTCGTACCGCCGGTGGCGACCCCACCTTGACGTGAAGGTCCGAACTGCCGCTCTCGGCCATGACCTTGAGGAGGCCGTCGATCTCCGCCATGAACGCCCACCTTCACTCGACTGTCCCGTGCCACCCGCTTGCTGACGGACGGCCTCGAACGCAAGTCTACCCTTGTTGCACCGTCGCGTCAGCGGGTCATGCGGCCCGCAACCTCGGCCTGGACCAACCGTAGAGCGCCATCACGACCACGATGGCCCCGGCGATGAGGATCGACGGAGTCAGTCCGATGGTCTCGGCGAGGGCGCCCGCGCCAATGAAGCCGATGACGGAGAGAACGCGGCTGATGGATTGCTTGGCTGCGAACACGCGCCCCCGCATCGAGGGCTCGGAGTCGTGCTGCAGGATCGTGGCCATCGGCACGTAGAAGAACATGTTGGCGATACCGGCGCAGAACAACACCGCCGCAGTCCAGGCCACCGACGGCGTCATGGCTGAAAGCGAGACCAGCACGCCGAACGCGAGCAGCCCGAAGAGGAGCTTGCGAGCTGGCGCGGACGGGTCCGTGCGCCCGACCGCGACGCTGCCCGCCAGGAGACCGACGGTGATCGCGCCCTCGAGGGTGGTCAGACCGATCGCGCCTGCGTCGAAGCGATTGAGCGCGAGCGCGAAGATGAACGTGGTGGATGCCGCGACACCCATGATCGCGAACGAATACACGCCGAGAAGGTCGCGCAACACAGGATGACGCCAGACGTAGCGCAGACCATCCGATGCTTCACGGACCACGGGCACCCATGAGACGAACTGCTTCGGTGACGCGGCTTCGGGGGGCCGATGTGCGATCAGCAGCAGGAAGCCCGCGGAGAGCAGGAACGTGCCGGCATCGAGGAAGAACGCGGCACGGTACCCCAGCCATGCGACAAGGACACCGCCGAAGGCCAGCCCTGCCAGTTCGGCGACCGAGGACGTGGCGCTGTCGAGTGAGTTCGCGGCCATGAGGTCACCATCGCCGATGATCTCCGGGATAAGCGAGAGCTTGGCCGGCTCGAAGAAGAGCGCGATCGTCGCTGCGATGAATCCGAGCACGTACACCGCGTAGAGGCTCCACTCGGCCACGAACGGTACCGCCCCCACACACGCGGCACGAAGCACATCGGCGGCGATCATCGTCCGCCGCTGGTCCCAGCGGTCGACATACGCGCCGGCGATCATGCCGAACAATGCCGCCGGCAGCATGGAGATGGCGAGCATGATCCCCATCTGGAGCTCCGAGCCGGTCTTCGCATAGACGAGGATGCCCAGCGCGATCTGATCGACCTTGTCGCCGACCACCGATACGAGTTGCGCCATCCACAGTCGGCGGTAGTCCGCCGAGCGCAGCGGTGCCCAGAGCCTGCCCCCCAGCATGTGCTCCCCCATCGATACGGACGCGCCCCGCCTCACACGCTAGGGCCGGCATGCCCCCACGTAATCACTTCGTCCACTCAGACTCGAGACCTTGACCACATCGCCGGTGCTAGGAGCGTGTACGTAGTTGCCGCCACCCACGTAGATGCCGACGTGATGGATGGTGGTCCTACCGAAGAAGACCAGATCGCCGGGGGCGAGTCTGTCGCGAGAGACCCGCTGCCCGGAGTTGATCTGTGCACGCGAGCTGTGCGGCAGACTGACCCCGACCTGTCGGTACACCCACATCGTGAACCCACTGCAGTCGAACGTGTCCGGCCCTGAAGCGGCCCACTTGTAGGGCGCACCGAGCTTGGAGAGCGCTATGGAGACCACCGCCGAACGAGGGGCGTTCGTGGGCGTGCCGTAATCGGTCGACGGCCGTGCTGCGGCCGCGGCTGCCCGTGCGGCGGCAGCTGCGGCCTCGGCGCGC
Organism: Coriobacteriia bacterium; assembly: GCA_016933785.1. Taxonomy (GTDB): domain Bacteria; phylum Actinomycetota; class Coriobacteriia; order Anaerosomatales; family Anaerosomataceae; genus Anaerosoma. The sequence continues at coordinate 9,964 of JAFGAG010000034.1, forward strand.
CGGCGTGCCTCCGCCTCCTGTGCGCGGATGATCTCCGCGATCTCGGCCTCCACGCCTGAAAGCAAGCGGTTGCGCTCCGCGAGCTGCGTCTCGACCTCGGACTTGCGGCTCTTCATGACCGCGGCCTGCGCCTCGGCTTCAGCCTGCTGGGCTGCGAGTTCGGCGTGCACGCGGGCGAGCTCGGCGGTGGTGGTCTTGAGCTCCGCGACCTGCGCCGCTTCCTGCTCGTTCAGCGAGCGGAGGATCTCCCACGTCGTGGCGAACTCCTCAAAGGATGTCGCGCCGAATAGTACTTCGAGCTCTGCGAGGGGACCCTGCCGATACATGCTTGCGACTCGCGTCGAGAGATTGGCCTGCAGCGCCTGCTGATGGGCGGCGAGCTCCGCAGCTCGCGCCTCGTTGGATGCGACTTCTGCGGAGACGGCATCGAAATGAGTCTGGGCCTCGTTGTACGCCTCGGCGGCGATCTCGAGGTCCTCGTCGAGTTTGTCCACCTGCGCCTTGATGCGCGCAGCCTCGGCACGCTTGTCGGCAAGCGGAGTCGCGAGTGCTGACGGGGTGGCCAAGACCAGCATGGCGATGGTGATGAGCAGGCCCGTGGCCCGCCGGAGTGTCTTTCTCAGGATATCCAGCCTCCTCGAAGCGCCGTGAACGGCTGAGCGGCTGCGCTATAGTACCACAGGCCCCATGCCACCTGACAGAACGGCACACAGGCCGTCGAGGATACGCACTGCGGCGGATTGCGCCACGTGCTCGTCACTCACTGCCTCGTCGGGTACCGCGATGTACACGCCTACGCCAGGCGCGGCTGAGGCGAACGCGGCGACGAAGCGCCCATCGGCGCCTTCGCCCCCGCTCACACGGATGACTGGCACTCCCTCGGTGGCCTTGGCCGTGGACGCGTCGCCGATGAACAGCACGAACGTGCAGGCCGACGCCTCTGTGATGTCACACAGCCGGACACGGGCCTCAGGCTCGGTGGCTGTGGCCAGGTTGGCGAGACGCTCGGCCACGGCGCGGCCTCGGTCGTCCACGCACACCAGCCCCAGCTCGACGGCCCGGAGCACCGCCGCCGCCCTCGCGGGCGCCACGGGCAGGTTGACGGGCGCCGACGGGTCCTTGTCCTGCCACACATGACGCAGGCGCTCGATGGCACGGACGGTCTCCGGGCCAGCGATTCCGTCTCTCGGGAGTCCGACGTTAGACTGGAACTCGCCGACGGCCCGTTCCGTGAACGCGCCGAAGATGCCATCAGGAGGACCGCACGCGAACCCGAGCACGTTCAAGGCACCCTGAAGCACGCTCACATCGGCTCCATGCAGATACGGATACCGGAGATAGAGCAGGCGATCGCCGAGCCGGAACGTGGCGTCCACGAGCGCCGCCCAGGTCTCGTCACCCACGGTCCCGTCCTCGGAAAGACCGCGCTCATGCTGGAACCGCCGGACCGCGGCAAGCGTCGCGCCGAGGAAGACGCCGTCTATGCCGGTCGGACCCAGGTCGAACCCGAGCACCAGCAGGCGCTTCTGGACGTCCTCGACCGCAGGGCCGCGGTCGCCTTGTGCTATCGGCTCAAGCACCCTCGACTCCGATCGATCACCGAGACGGTGCGGTCAGAAACCTTGCCGCTCCCTGAACCGCGCGACGTTCGATGTGACGTGACTCTGCCTGCTGTCGATGCGACGCCGGAACGCCTCGATCTCATATCCCACCACGACATCGCCGGCGAAGCGATATCCACCTGATTCGCCGTCGAAGTCTAGCACGAACGCCGAGGCCAGCGCGGCGAGAAGCGGGCCTATCTCCTCGGCCATCCGGCCCGTCCGCACAGCGACATCGCGCTCACTTAGCGACTCTCCGGGATGGTGCTTGAACAGGATGAGCACGTCGCGGAGGGCACGTTCGGCTGGCGAGTCGAGCTCCAGCCTCGAAAGCGCACGCTCTAGGCTCACCCGTCTGCCACCTTCCGGTCCGTCATCCCTGCGCCAGAGGCCATCGCATCAGACCGCGACTACCACCCGGTTCTTACCCGTGCGCTTCGCCCGGTACATCGCCTGGTCGGCCGCCTCGATGAGGCTCGCTCCGTCAGCGGCATGGACCGGATACGTGGCAACGCCGAGGGAGACGGTCTGTGCCACACGCTCACCGTGGTCGTCGGTGATGTGCGGGAACGACTCTGTGCTCAGCCGGATACGCTCGGCGACCGCGAGCGCGCCGGCCACATCGGTCTCGGGAAGCACGACCACGAATTCCTCGCCACCGTACCGCGCCGCCACGTCGATCTCGCGGAGGTTCTGCTTCACTATCGCACTCACCGCCCGCAGCACGGTATCGCCCTTGGGGTGACCGTACCGGTCGTTGAACTTCTTGAAGTCGTCGATATCGAGCATGATCACCGACAAGCGATGGCCGAACCGCATCGCCCGCTCGATCTCTTCATCGAGTCGGCTGTGCAGGTACCCGTGGTTATAGAGCTCGGTCAGCCGGTCGGTCACCGAGAGGCGCTCCAGCTCTTCGTGTAGCAGCGCGTTCTGCAGCGCGAGCGATGACTGGTTGGAGATCACCTGCAGGCGGTCGCGCTCAGCCTGCGTGAGGTCCCGGTAGGTCGCCGAAGCTATCAGCAGCACACCGATGACGCTGTCGCCCGAGCGCAAGGGCATCGCCGCTTGCGATCTGACCTCTTCCGGCTGCACGGTCCAGTCAGCCAGCCCGGCGCCCTCGGTCACATCGCTCTGCTGCACGAACCCCTCGCGGAAAGCGACGCCGAGCAACGTCTCTGACACGGGCACCACCGGACGGAAGTACTCCTCCAGCCTTCCCTGGCTCGCCCTGAGATGCAGCGTCCAGTCACGGTGCTCGAACAGGTAGACCGCCGATATCTCGGCGCCGAGGATGCCGTTGGCGCCGTCGACGATCAGGCTCGTCACGTCATCGACCGAGCTGAAGGTCGTGAGCGCCTTGAAGAACTCGTGGGTGAAGAAGATCTCGGCGAGCCGGCTCTCGAGCTCCTCGTTCGCTCGCTCGAGCGCCTCCTTGCTCGACTGGAGCCGCCGCTCGTGACTGCGGATCTTGTCGTAGGCCACCTGCAGCTCGACGAAGATCTTCTCCTGCTCCTCGCTCCTCTTCTTCGCGATGAGCAGGTCCCACACGAGCTCCGAACCGTTGCCGGTGATCACCGCGACCTCTGCCGGCCGCTCGGCCTCGAGCGTCGCGCGCAGCACGGGGTCGTCCGACAGGTCCAGGATCAGATCGAGGCCCGAGATCTGGGAGAGTTCCGACACCTGCGTGGTGGCGAACACGCCAAGATCCTCGGCGAGACGCATGGCCGGAGCGGTGCGGCTGTTGTCGTAGATAGCCGCCACCGTCAGGTTGTCTATGTCGTTGAGCAGGCGAAGAACCGAGGTGGCGCGCAGTCCGCCACCCGCGATCGCTATGCGTATCTGCCCGTCACGGGCCGGTGCCGTGACGGCCGACCCTATCAGTTCTTCCATCAAGCGCCCTTCATGGCGTCGATGCCGCCGAACATCACAACTCCCTGATACCGTAACGGTAGCTGCGCACGACGACCAGCCCGGTGTCGAGGTAAAGCTCCATCGTCCGTGCGTGCGTCCCACCGATATCTTCGGCCACAAGCGGTATCCGCAAGAGGTTCAGCTCGTGTTTCACCGCGTCCGCGTTGCGTAGACCGATGCTCGCGATGCTCGCATCACCACCGAACATCGTCGAGCCACCGGCGATCTTGGCGACGAGTCTCCGTCGAGGAGAACCCCCCGAGACCGCCTCCGCAAGCCGCGGCACCGCCACGGAGGCGAAGCGGTCGGCCAGACCACCGAGTCTCGTTTCGGCCGGTGAGGGCAGCATGATGTGTGCCATCCCGCCGCGCCGCGTGAACGCGTCCCACAGCGTGATCCCGATGCACGAGCCGAGAGCCGGCGTCACCAGACGCTGCGGATGGACCGCGACAGCGAACTCACCTGTCCCGACGAGCACGGTGCCGTCGTCCGGGTCGGCCCACAGGCCACCTATGTCCCCGAAGGTCGACACGCCTAGAGGACCCCCAGCCGGCCGAGCATGACCTCGAGGCTGTCAGGGTCCGGTAGGTAGAACAACGAGGCGTCCACGCAGATCTCCGTTGTGGAGAAACGCGTGAGCACGAGGATCGCGTTCTCGGCCTTGAGGCCGACCTGTACCGTCACGCCTTCGAGGATGGCGCCGAGCATGTCGAACGCGAACTCCGACGGTCCTGGCAGCGTGGACAGACCGGTAAGCCGGGCGACCGCGGCAAGGTACGCCGCGATGAGGACCGTGGCAGCATGCGTGACGGTCGCCTCCTCGGCGGGCCCGAGCGACTTGGAGGTCCCGGGAGTCCGTGAGCGAAGCAGGTCGGAGAGTTCGAGAAGTGCATCGCGCCCCACGATGAACAGAAGGCCGCCGTTCAGGTCGCCGAGCAGCCTGCTGTATACGGCACCTACCAGGTTCTCGGGTCCGCCCAGCATACCCGGGACCTCGGACACCGAGAGGACCTTCAGGTCGGGGACGTCGATGTCGACCGGCGTGCCGAGCATCTGCGACAGGGCGGTCGCCGCATGCCCGGCACCGATGCTCCCCACCTCCCCGAGCGCATCGAGCTGCAGCTCCGTCAGCGTGCGTGGGTCCATGTCAGACCTCCCGTGTGAACAGTGTCCGCGGGTCGAGGATCAGCGCGATCCGCCCGTCGCCGAGAACGGTCGCCCCGCCGAAGCCACGGAGGCCCCGGAAGAGCGGTGAGAGCGGCTTGATGACGACCTCCCGTCGTCCCAGGAGCGCCGGCACCGAAAGAGCGCGTAGCGACTGTCCGGAGCGCACGAGGATCAGGTGCTTGTGCTCCGGCCCACTGCCCTCGGGCGGCATACGTCCGTGCAGCTCGTCGAGGTCGCTCAGCCCGACCACCGATCCGTCCCGAAGAGCCACCACCGGAGCGCCATCGACGGTCCTGAACGTGACCTCATCAGGCGAAAGGACCTCATCGACCGCGCTCAACGGCAGGGCGTAGACCCGGGTCCCGCTGCGCACGAGCAGCGCCTGGATGATGGCGAGCGTGAGCGGGAGCTGAAGGGAGATGCGCATACCCATCCCTGGCGTCGAAGAGAGCATCACACTGCCACCGAGGTACTCGATCTTCCCCTTGACGACGTCCATGCCCACACCGCGTCCGGACACCCGTGTGGCATGGTCGACCGTCGTGAACGCGGGAATGCAGACGAACATGAGGATGTCGTTGTCGGTGTACGAGTCGCGTGATGCGCGATCGACGAGTCCGCGCTCGACCGCCTTGTTCCAGATGCGGTCTACGTCCATGCCGCGGCCATCGTCTTCGACCGAGATGAGCACCTGGTCACGAACACGCTCGGCGACCAGCCGTACTGTCCCCCGAGCCGGCTTGGATGCAGCGACACGCTCCTCGGGAGACTCGACCCCGTGGTCGATGGCGTTGCGCAGCAGGTGGACGATAGGGTCGCCGATCTCATCGAGGACCGTCCGGTCGAGCTCGATGTCGAGACCCTCCATCTCGAGCGCGACGTCCTTGCCCAGGTCCCGCGCCAGATCGCGGACCATGCGCGGGAACCGGTTGAAGATGTTGCTCACCGGCACCATGCGGGTCTGCATGACCTCCTGCTGCAGCTCGGTGCTGACGCGCTTCAGCACGCCGAGTGACTCACTCAGGTCACCATCACCACTGCGCGCGGCGAGATCCTCCAGGCGTGAGCGGATGATGACGAGCTCACCCACGAGGTTCACCATGGTGTCCAGATGCCCGATCGAGATACGGACCGTCTGGGTCTCGGAGATCTTCGGCATCGCGGGGCGTGAAGCGGGCGTGCCTCCGGCAGCGCCGGGAGCGGCGACAGGAGCCGGCTCGGGCGCGACCGGCTCGACGGACGCCTCCTCGACCTCGGTGACAGCCATCACCGCATCTCGAAGCGTCTCCGGTGTGGCCTTGGTCTGCAACACGACCTGGAACGAACGATCGAACTGCTCGTCCTCGATCTCACGAGCGGAGGGGTCCGTCCCGGTCACCGTACCAAGATGGCCGAGTCGTTTGATGACCATGTAGGCGCGCACTCCCTTGAGGACGCACCCCGCCTCGAGCGTTACCGTCACCCGGTGCACGCTTCCCTCCCCGGGTGCCGCCACAGCGACGGAGGCGACCTGATGCGACTCCGGCGCAGCGCCAGCATCAACACTCGCAGTACGCTCGACCAGCCGCGCGATGATATCGTCTGCCGTGATCGTGGCCTGGTCGGTGGACTCATCCTCGATCAACTCGCGCACGCGATCGGTCGCCTGGAGCATCAGATCGATGAGCGTGCTGTCGGCCACCTGCGCCCGCGAACGGACCGTCGCCATCAGCGACTCCATCTTATGGGTAAGCTCCTGAGTGCGGGCGTAGCCCATCGCCGCGGCCATACCCTTGAGGGAGTGAGCGCCGCGGAAGACGATCTCTACCGGCTCGAGATCGATCGGGTTGGATTCAAGCGCCAGCAGTCCGTCGGTGATGGACTGCACGTACTCGGCGCTCTCACTGAGGAACACGTCCCGATATGCCGACATATCATCACCCATGGACCATCACCCCCGTAGCGTCCGGCGGATCTCGCTTGCGACCGATCCGAGCGGAGCGACGCGCAGCGCGGCTCCCGCGCGTACGGCCGCTCCGGGCATGCCCCACACGACACTCGTCTCCTCATCCTGAGCGATCGTCGTACCGCCCGCGTCGAGGATCGCACGGGAACCGCGAGCGCCGTCCGATCCCATACCGGTGAGGACCACGCCCACCGATGCGGCACCGACCGTGTCGGCGATGCTCTCGAAGAGTGGATCGGCGGCGGGACGGACGCCGTGTACGCTCGGCGTGTCCTCGAGCGAGACACGCATCGCGTGACGTCCACCCACCACCATGTGGTGTCCGTGCGGCGCTACGTACACCACGTCACGTTCGACATGCATGCCGTTCTCAGCGACGACGAACGCAAGATCGCTCGTTCGAGCGAGCCGGCGTGCGAGCGAGCCGGTGAATCCGCTCGGCAGATGCTGTACCACGAGGTACGCGGCATCAAGGCCGCCGGTCAGCCCCGAGAACACCGTCTCGAGTGCTGGTGGACCGCCGGTTGAGGCGGCGATACCGACGACTCTCGCAGGCGGGGTTGCGCTGCTTACGACGATCCGCGTGACGGACGGCACCGAATCGGCCGGGCGCGCCGCCTGTCGTGCTTCGGGACGGACCCGATACGCCGTCTTGATCTTCTTGAGCAGGACCTCGCTCAGTTCCGCGATGGAGGTGGCGAAGCCTTCCGCCGGCTTGACGATGAAGTCGGTGGCTCCAAGATCGAGCGCCTGGTAGGTGGTGTCCGGGTCGTTCACCGCCGAGAGCATGATGACGCGCGCGGTACTCGCGCGCATGATGTGTGGAAGCGTCTCGATCCCTGACAACTCCGGCATCTCGATGTCGAGCGTTATGACGTCTGGCTCGAGCGCGAGGGTCTTCTCGATCGCCTCGACCCCGGTCCGGGCCATCCCGACGACCTCGATGGAGGGGTCAACCGACAGCGCACGGGTGAGCATCTGGCGGATGAGCGCCGAGTCGTCGACGACGAGGACCTTTATCGCGGAGCGCATGGCTCCCCGCTCAGCCGCGGGGGGCCGCTTGCAGGCACTTCTTGACCGTCTCAAGCACCTTTGTCGGCTGGAAGGGTTTGACCAGGAAGTCCATAGCCCCGTACTCGAGCGCCTCGACTATCATTTTCTGCTGCCCCATCGCGCTCACCATCAACACCCGCGCGCCCGGGTCCTGGTCCCGAATGGACTGGAGCGCCTCGAGCCCGCTCATGCCCGGCATCGTGATATCCATGGTCACGAGATCGGGGTGCACCTCGAGGTACTTCTCGACAGCGTCACGGCCGTTGACGGCCTCGTAGATCACATAGCCCTCACGGGTGAGTATGTCGCGGATCATCATCCGCATGAACGCAGCATCATCGACCACAAGCACGGACCTAGCCATCGAGGTCCCCTTCCTGGATAGCCGCTGCGGACATGAACACTGGCTTGGGCAACGCCTTGTCGGGATCGAGCAAGATGATCAGCCGATCGCCGTAGGTGGCGACCCCCTCGAACGCGTCGCTCATCGCCGTCATCACCGCAGCAGGAGGCGCCGGCTTGATCTGATCGACGGGAATGCTCGCTACCTCGCAGACACGATCAACGGCGAGCCCGACACTGCCCAACCCCGCCTCCGCCACGATCACGCGCGACAGCGGACCGGGCTCGATCGCGGCACCACGGAGCTGACGCCCGAGGTCGACGAGCGGCAGTATCTGTCCGCGCAGATTGAAGACGCCCTCGACGCCCTGGGGCGCATAGGGAACCGGCGTCGGGTCCTCGTACCGGATCACGCTCCGGACCGCCCCGATCGGAAGTCCGTACTCCTCGCCGCACAGGACGAACAGAACGTACTGCCGTACCTCGTTGACGACAGCGTCGATCACGCGCCCGCCTCCGAGATCTTGAATTGCATCGCCGACTCTTCGAGCCGGTGTGCCGTGTCAGCCAGATCCTGTGCCGACGAGGATATCTCCTCCATGCACGCGGTCTGCTGCTCGGTCGCTGCAGCCGTCTCCTGCGCGCTCGCAGCGTTCTCCTCGACGACGGCTGCGATGTCGTGCATCGCTCGATCGATCTCGGAGGCCCGCTTGGCCTGTCTCGCCGTGGTGTCCGCGATGTCCTGGGCGAGTTCAGCCGTCTTGGTCACCGCGTCGGTGATCTGACGCAGAGCCTCGCCGCTCTGGTTCACGACCTCCGCGCCGAGCCGGACCTCGTTGGTGCCGATCTGCATGTACTTGAGCGCGGTCGAGGTCTCGGACTGCACCTCTTTGATCAGCTCACCGATCTGCTCGGCAGCCTTACCCGAGCCTTCGGCAAGTTTGCGTACCTCTTCGGCCACGACCGAGAAACCACGTCCGGACTCCCCGGCACGGGCCGCCTCGATGGCGGCATTGAGCGAAAGCAGGTTCGTCTGGTCGGCGATGGTGGTGATCACGTCGACGATGTGCCCGATCTCATTCGAGCGTTTTCCGAGGCTCTCCACTGAGTGCGAGAGCGTGATGATCGCGTCCAGTGCCTCGTTGATCTTGGACATCGCCTGCTCGTTGGACTGCTCGCCCTGCAGCGCGTACTGGGCCGCCGCATCGCTCGTCCTGCTCGCCTGCATCGCCCGGTCGGCGATCTGGGTGACAGCGTCGGAGATCGACTCGATCGCCGAGGAGGTCTCCTCGACCTTGCGCGACTGCAGCTCGGCTCCGTGCGCGACCTGCTGGACCGATGTCGAGATCTCCATCGAGGAGGCGCTTATCTCCTGGGAGGACGCAGACAGCTGCGTGGCCATGTTGGTGACCGACTCAGCGGACGTGCGCAGCTGGCCCGCGATGCCCGCCAGTGACGCGATGAGCCCGTTGCTCTCGTTCACGAGCAGGCCGATCTCATCGTCGTGCGGCGCCGTGGCGCTGACCGTGAGATCGCCCTCGCCGGCCTCGACCAGCACGCTGCCGAGGTCGCGCAGCGGATCGAGCACGCGTCGCTTGAATGCCGCCCGCCATGCGATCGAACCGGGGACCGCACAGATCGCCATCGCTATGGCGCCGAAGATAGCCACAGCCCTCAGGGAGGCGAAGTCCATGTCGAGTGCGGCGAGCGCGAAGACGCCCGTGGCGAGGAGCCCCACCATCACCGCTGGTCCGATCGTCACCCACGTCAGGAGCGTGAAGGTGAACGAGAGACCCCGCTTCATCTGACTGGAACGCACCTTCTCGGTCATGCGGACCCTCCCTGATCGCATCGCGCGGCGCACCGCGTATCCGTCAACGATAGCAAACCCTTACCGCCGCTGCAGTGCCAGCGGCTTGCGATAGATGCGCTGACGGCCATCCACCAGTTCGAAATCACCGGCCACCTCGGGTGTGAGGCGCTCGGAACGGCCGAGCACCAGGTATCCCCCGCGGATCAGCGACTCCCAAAACGCACGGACGAGCCGCTCCTGGTCCGCCTTGTTGAAGTAGATGAACACGTTGCGGCAGAAAACGGCGTCCACTCCATGTATCGGCGGGTCCTCGAAGAGGTTGAGATACTGGAAGCGGACCATGTCGCGGACGCGCTGCTTGACAGTGAACGTCTCCGCGCCGATATCGAGGTATCGCAGGCGGTCTTGCTTGGGGATCTGTTCGAGCTGGCGCACCGGGTACACCGCGCGTTTTGCGGTCGCGATCGCCAGGCGATCGAGATCCGTGCCGATCACGGTTGGAACGATGGTGTCGACTCCCAAACGTGAGATCTGATCGAGCAGCGACATCGCAAGTGAGTAGGGCTCTTCGCCGGTCGCACACCCTGCCGACCAGACCCGCAGCACGCGCTGGCGGCGAGCGACCTTCTGCTCGATGATGGCGGGAACCACCTGGCACCTGAACAGCTCGAATACCTCGGCATCCCGGAAGAACTGCGTCACATTAATGGTGATCGCGTCCACGAGATTGTGATACTCATCAGGGTCGCGGTCGAGATACGCCGCGTACTGCGCGTACGTCTGGATGCCCAGGGTGTTCAACCGGACCGCGAGCCGCCGCTCGACATACCGCTCGCGATACTGCTGCAGGTCGAGACCTCGTTCGGCCATGACCTTGCGAAGCAGCTTGTCGAGATTCCCGCGCGGGACACCCTCACCCGGCTCCGGCTGCATCCGTCCCCCCTCGTAGGTGCGCCGCACCTGTGCGTAAGACTCATTCATTGTAGAATAACCGACACCGATACGGTCGATGGGTTATCGAGGGGTTCCGATGCATCGTGCGTCATTGCCAACCAGGATCGTGGCACTCGTAGCCTCGGTAGCGCTGTTCGCGCTCACCGGCGGCGCTACGATCGCGGTAGCCGATGACTACCTGACCCGGGAGATCTTCCCTCGCACCACGGTCGTGGCAGGGGTCGACATCTCGGGGATGACGCGCGACGAGGCGCGCGACGCGATCGCCGAGGAGGTGGTCGCCCCGCTCGGCGAACCTATCACCGTGCGCCACGGAGCTGTGACCTTCACACTCGATGCGGCCTCGATGCTCGAAGTCGACGTGGGGGCCATGGTCGATGCAGCATTTGAGCCGCGCAAGGTGGCCGCACTCCCCTCCCGGGTCGTCGACCGGGTGGCCGACAGGGCTGTCGGCGTGAAGACCGGACTGCAGGTCACGCTCGATGAGGACGCACTCGAACAGTGGTTGCACGAGGCGGCCGCCTCGGTGGAAACGACACCCTCGGATGCGGTCATCGCGCTCGAGGACGGGGCTGTGGTCGTAGTGCCCTCACGCACCGGCATCACGCTCGACACGACCACCACCGCTGAGGCGCTGCGCGCCGCGCTCACGAACGGCGAGAAGGTCGTCGATGCGGCGATCATACGCACGGAACCCGCGGTCACCGAGTCCGACCTCGGCCCCGCGATCCTCGTCGACATCTCTGAGCGGAGACTCTACCTCTACGAGCGTGGCTCGGTCTCGAAAACCTACGGTGTGGCGGTGGGGACACCGAGTCACCCTACCCCGCGTGGCGAGTTCGAGATCACCCTCAAGCGCTACATGCCGACGTGGTCGAACCCGGGATCGGCATGGGCGGCCGGCATGCCGCAGACGATCGGACCGGGGCCGAGCAACCCGCTCGGCACGCGGGCACTCAACATCGACTCGCCCGGCATCAGGATCCATGGAACGTCGGCCGACTACTCCATCGGGACCGCCGCGTCTCATGGCTGCATGCGGATGCACCGCTGGGACATCGAGGATCTCTACGAGCGCGTGGGTGTGGGGACGCCGGTCTTCATCGTCCGCTGAGCGGACGAGCGGGTCGCACCCGGCGCACGAGTGCTACGAACAGATCTGCCGCATCGCGTCTATCGCGAAGTCCACGGCAGCATCATCGAGACCCCAGCCCAGACTGAACCGGACCGCACCCGACTCGAGCGTACCCACAGCCGCATGCGTCCACGGGCTGCAATGCAACCCCGCGCGAACCGCGATGCCGAAGCGGGTGTCGAGCGCGAATGCGATCTCGTCGGGCGTGATGCGCTCGTGGGTGAGACTGACGACCGGTGCACGGGGGACGTTAAGCGCCGGCCCGATCACGCGAAGCCCGGGGACACCGAGCAGACCTTCATGGAGGCGATGAGTCAGCCCGCGCTCCCGTTCCCGGAGAGTCGAACCCTCGGCACGCAGGAACTCAGCCGCCGCGCCGAGACCCGCTATCCCGGGCGTGTTCTGCGTTCCCGCCTCGTACCGGTCGGGGCGCTCCACGGGCTGGTTGACCTCGAGGGATGAACCCCCACCGCCCTGGAGCAGCTCGGCAGGCTGGAAGTCCGGCGCGAGGTACAGGGCTCCGATCCCTTGTGGGCCGAGGAGACCCTTGTGCCCGGCGACGGCATACGCATCGACGCCGAGCGAGGCGCAGTCCACCGGAAGGTGACCGGCCGCCTGCGCTCCATCCACCACCATCACCGCACCGTGCTCGTGCGCTATGTCGGCCAGATCGGCGATAGGCTGGATCGCGCCCGTCACGTTCGATGCA
>JAFGAG010000035.1 GCA_016933785.1 Coriobacteriia bacterium
CGTTCCAGCAGAGCCCAGTCGCTCGACCACTCCGGTCGTCAAGCGGCTGGGCCTGCTTGCCGCCACACGGCGTGGACAAGGTCCTGTGGAGCACGTCGTGTCCGGGTCGGGCGCGCGTCACGAATCCGGGTCGTCAGTCGAGGCGACTGAGGTCATCGTCGAGTCCGTCAGTGATCCGATCGAACGGGCGCTACAGTACGCGATCCTCGGCGTGATCATCGTAGGGCTCTCGGGCCTGGCATACCTGCTCTTCACGGGCGTGATCTCCCCTCCGGCCCCCCGCACGGTCCTTGAGGCGCAACTCGTGGCCGTCCGCGAGGCGACGAAGGCTAATCCGGCCTCCGGCGAGGTCTGGGCGGACTACATCACCGCGCTTGTGGCCGTGCGTGATTTCGGTACGGCCGAGACGGTGTACAAGACGGCCAGCGATGCTCTCGAAGGCGATCAGCTGCTTCTCGTTCAGATCGCCGGAGTTGAGATGCGACTCGCGCAGGAACGATACGAGGATGCGTTCGAGATCGCCGAGACGGCCGTGGCACTTGAGGGCGCGGAGCGGGAGAAGCTGCTTCGCGAGCAGATGGAGGCAGGCATCCACGCCGACCCCACCCTATACGGACCTGAGATCGCAACGGACGTGTACCTCGGTCACGCACGGACTGCCGCGCTTCTCGAGAAGTGGGATACAGCGGTCGCATCGCTCACAAAGGCGCTCGAGTACAGTCCGCGGGCTGCGGACCTCTACTTCCTGCGTGGTCAGGCGCATCTGAATCTGGGTGACGCGGAGAAGGCCGCGGACGACTTCGCGCAGGCCGTTCGCTTCGATCCGGAGTTCACGGCCGCACGCGAATCGCTTGAAGAGTTGGGTGAAGGAGAGTGACTGACATGGTCGATAACAACGAGTCTCCGGGCGGTCACTACGAGACCGAGGTCACGTACGAAGTCATCGAGACCGGGTCGAGCAGACGCAGACTCCTGGCGGCGGTCCTGGTGATCCTCGTCGTCCTTCTTGCGGTCGCCGGCGTGTTCGTCTGGCGCAACTCGCAGCCCGCGGGGGCACCGGCCGGGGTCACGGACGACGGCATGGAGTGGGTCCGGTCCGTCTACGCGTGGGGCAAGACGCCAGCTGAGCTCCTTCAGGCGCCCGTGGATGTGGCGGTCGGACCAGATGGGACGATCTGGACTGTGTCCGGAAAGACCACGCTCGTGGGGTTCAGCCCTGATGGCACCCTGCGACGTCTGGTTCCGTTCGAGCGCGGCGGGGAACAGGGTCAGGTGATGTCGATCGAGGGCATGGACGTTGGGGACGATGGCACGCTCTACCTCGCGGACTTCGGCCAGAACTCCATCCATGTCGTTTCTCCGGAAGGCGAGATCCTCGATTCGTTCGGAGTCCAGCTCCCGGTCGAGGTCGCGGTTCGCGGCGACCGGCTGGCTGTGGCAGCGTCGAACGGCATCGCCGTGATGACGACCACCGGAGAGTTGGTGAGCCAGTGGGGCAGCCGCGGCAACGCGCCCGACCAGGTGGACCTCCCGCACGGGATCGTGTGGGCCGATGACGAGACGATCCTCGTCAGCGACACCCACAACCGTCGAATCAAGGCGTACTTCCCGGACGGGCGGCTACGCTACATCGCCCCCGAGTCGATGGAGACGGCTCCCGACGCGGGAGTCCAGGCCATGGAGTCGAAGGAGAGCACGCTCACGCCCTATCAGTTGCCGTCCGGGATGACGCTCGATGCTGCCGGCCGGGTGCTGCTCGTCGATCCGTTCGCATTCGCAGTGATGGCTGTGGACCCTGCCACCGGCGCGCTGTCGGACACGTGGGGTGACTTCGGTGCTGTCGACGGATCATTCGCGTATCCCACCGGTATCGACTACGACGCAGAACGCGACTACTACGTGATTGCCGATACTGCGAACAACCGCCTGCAGGTCGTCGAGCTGCCAGGTAGCGGAGGTGCGGCGCTTGCCGAGGTGCGGCGCGCCGTGGATGGCCCCGTCTGGCTCTGCGCGATCCCACTCATTCTGCTGATCATCGCGATCGTCCTCTGGATCTCCAAGCGTCGTCGAGGCGCGGAGCGGACGGACGGACAGCGCGACACTGAAGGGGCCTGACGGCCTCTTGGTGGATCCACGTCGGAAGGGAGGTGAACACACAAGAATGACGACTCACAACGGAAGACTCGCAAAGGAGACAAAGTCAATGAAGAAGACCCTGCTCGTCGTGGCGATCGCCACGGTCATCGTCTTCGCCCTCGGGGGTTCTGCGATGGCAAAGGTCGGCAACGGGTATGTCACGTGGGACGATGCATCTGCCCACCTCGACGGCACCGCTGCAACACCGCACATCGGCTACACCGCGGCGACCGAGAAGTGCGCTGTCTGCCACTCGGTGCACAACGCACCGGTGGGCGGTACGACATACACCGCTGGCGTTGGCGATCCCGCAAACTGGACCGCCAGCGGTTCCACTGAGATGCTGCTTCGCTCGAGCGTGGCCAACGCCTGTGTCTACTGCCACATCGACACCGCAGTCGGTGGAACCCAGCTGTACGACGGCACCGCCGCGCTCTGGACCGGCCCGACCGGGCTGGACGAGAACGCAGCGCACAACCGTAACTCGGCCAACTGCGTGAACTGCCACGCTGTCCACGGCGCGAACACCTACCTCGCCGAGGCCAGCACGAAGATCCTCAAGTTCCAGCCTGCAGCCAACCGCATGATCCAGGACGAGGTCCTTGGTGCGACCGGTCTGTACGCGACCGCCGCCGATGCCAAGGCCGACACCGGTGCCCTGGGCAAGGACTACCAGGTCACGGCGTTCTGCACCCAGTGCCACGCAAACTTCTCCAACTCGTCCGAGATGGTGCTCAACGCTGACGGTAGCCAGACCCCGTACACCGACAGCACGTACCTCGACGGTGATGCGACCGTGAACACCCAGTACAAGTCGCACCCGATGAAGTCCGCTGAGACGACCTTCGTGGCCTCTGGCGCTACGTACAGCGGCCAGGTCGCCTGGGCCGGTTCCTCGACCTGCCGCTCGTGTCACGACGCTGGCGCGACCGACGAGGGTGTGGGCGTGACCGACAGCAACTTCCCGCACTACACCGTGGGCGCGTATGCGTTCGTGAACGTCGCCGCTAACTCTGGCGACACCGCCGCTCCGAGCGGCCTGGACCACGGCTCCGACGGCATGTGCCTCAAGTGCCACGTGAACGCCGATGGTACGGCTGGCGTTGGGACGACCTTCTAGGTCGCTCTCGAGCCGGTAGTTCTACCGGGGGGCGGTCTCCTTCGGGAGGCCGCCCCACCTGAAGCAGCACGGCGCGGTGGGCCGCGGGACGTGTGGTGATGACATCCGGAGAGGCCGACGATGGCGCGGATACGAAGCACAAGGACGGTCTGGACCGGGGCGATCGCGCTCGGTGCCGTCCTGCTCGCCGTCATCTCCGTCACCGGCTCGTCGCCGGCCGCCTGCGCCGCATGTCACAGCGGCTCGTCCGATGGTCTCGCCGCCACGGAGCACGCCGACCTCACCTGCTATTCCTGCCATGCGCCCTCCCCGGGCGCGGCTCTCACCTTCAAAGCCTCCGAGCTTCTGCGGATGTACCCGGCATGGGTAGCAGGTGGTTCAGTGGAGGGGGAGCCATCCACCCGGATGGCCGATAGGGCGTGTCGCGATTGCCATTCCGAGACGGTGCAAGCGGAGGAGCCTGTCGTGGCACGCGGCCTCCGGATCGACCACGCATCCTGCGCGGCCGACGGTTCCTGCCTCGCGTGTCACTCCATCGTCGGCCACGCGGACGCCACGCGTGCTGCGCGTGGGCCCTCGATGGGCGCCTGCGTGGACTGCCACGCCAACGAGGGAGTGTCGATCACCTGTGAGACGTGCCACGTCGGCGGTTACGAGCGCAATGAACTGCTCCGGGGGTCGTTCCGGGTGACACACGGCTCCAACTGGAAGTCCACGCACGGGATGGGGGACCTGCGGCAGTGCGTTTTATGCCACCAGGCCGCCGACTGCGTTTCATGCCATGGCGTCGGCGTCCCGCACCCCGCGGACTTCGGCACGACACACGGAGCGACCTCGCTGAGATCCGACGCGGAGTGCGCCTCGTGTCACCGCGAGACGTTCTGTTCCGACTGTCACGGCATCGAGATGCCACATGAGCCGGAGTTCCTACCCGAGCATCCCGATCTGACCACCGGGCTGGCTGACGACCGGTGCTTGCGCTGCCATACCTCCGAAGACTGCGACCGTTGCCATGTACGGCACATCCATCCCGGGGGAGCGGGTGAGTCACGATGAGCCTCAGTCAGCTGCAGGCACTCATCGGCGGGGTGGTCAGACACCCGTCGGCCGACCCCCGGCTCACGCTCACGCTCGTTGCGATCGCGGTGTTGGTGCTGGCGATCATCGTGGTGCTCGGTCTGCTGGTCATGCCGCGGCGTAAGCGGCGCGTGCGCAAGATCGTCCGCAGATGGGTGCCTGATGTGGCCGAATCCGCCGAATCCGCCGGGTCCGCCGACGCGGCCGCGCCGACCGTGCCGATCGCACCGGCCGCGTCTGAAACCGTCACGCGGCGCAAGCGGAGGCCGCGATGGGTCTCGGCGGCAAGCACGGCCGCGATTCCGATCCTCGTTGTGGCAGCCCTGGCGAGCGCCTATGGCATCACCGGTACCGACGATGCGTGCGTGACCTGCCACAGCGGATCGCCGGCGATGCTTGCGGTGCACGAGAACGACCACGCGGGGCGTGCGACCTGCGTGGACTGCCATGAACGGGGTGCCTCCGCCAGCGTGGTCGGTGCGATCGTCGCCCGCACCGAGATGGTGATCGCTCAAAGCGGGCTGTCGGCGGAAGCTGTCGCATCTCGTCCGGTCTCGAGTGCCGCCTGCGTGCGGTGCCACGCGGTGTCGACCTCGATCCTCGAGTCCCGCCGGGTGAACATCCGGGTCTCGCATGCCGAGCCACTCTCGGCAGGGATGAACTGCGTGGACTGCCATGGCGACGTGGGGCATCTCGGGGAACCGGGGCGTGTGCCGGTGTCGATGGACCGCTGCCTCGGCTGTCACGACGGGGAGACCGCGGCTGCGGCGTGCGCAACATGCCACACGACCGACATCGCCGCCACCGGCCGTGACGCGCTGGTGGCCACCGATGGCCGCGCCACGGGCTCCGGGGAGTACCAGTATCCGACGGTTGTAGCCTCCGACACCGACTGCTCGGGCTGTCACGAGGTGGAGACGCAGTGCGATCCGTGTCACGGGCTGCGACTGCCGCATCCGGAGCGCTTCGTCTCCGGCTACCACGCGGCCGATGCCGCCTTTGAGAAGAAGGAGTCGTGCTATCGCTGTCACGACACCCGCGACTGCCAGTCCTGTCACGCACCGTTCTCGACGGGACATGCCAGCAACTGGAGGGTGGACCACACCAGGGCTTCGTGGGACGCGGGCTGTGGCTGCCACGGGCGCGGCACCAACGCGGACACGCCCATCTGCGTCTTCTGCCACGAGAACGCGCCGACGCAGTCCGTTCGGCTAGACTAGGCGCGATGACCGCGAGCGGGAAGGGCGCCACCGTGAAGAACGACCGTCAGGCGACACAGGCCGGGGACCACCGCTCCACTGCCGGCCTCAAGGCCGCGTGGATCCCGCTCTTGCTCGTTGCGGTGCTTGTCCCGGTCGCCACCACGAACCCGTCGATCCTCGGGGGCGATGTGGTGGTGGGGACGGACCTGCTGCTCTCGCTCAAGGCGCTCATCGCGGGCCTGGCCGTGCTCGTGTCCGGGGTCGGCTGGGCGTTCGATGCGTCGGCGCGCCGTGCCGGTATCCGCTGGGACGCGACGATGTGGTATCTCGCCGGGCTCTTCGGCCTCGCGCTCGTCTCCGCGGCGGGCTCGCTCGATCCGTGGCGGTCGTTCTTCGGCACGTACTGGTTCCGGCAAGGCATCCTCTCGCTCGCGATGCTGGGTGCGCTCGTCTTCCTCGTGGTCCAGCTCGCTCGCGACGTGGCCGCCGTGCGGTCGCTCTCAATCGCGACCGTCCTCGGTGGGGTCGTGGTGGCGGCGTACGGACTCCTCCAGGTCGCCGGGCTCGACCCGCTGTACTGGGGCGCCCCGGCCGACATGCTGTCCCGTGGTTTCGCGACGCTCTCGAATCCCGACACCTACGGCGGCTACCTCGTGATCCCCGCCCTCCTGGCTCCGGCTCTCGCGCTTTCCGAGGACAGACGCGCGCTGCGGCTGTTGTGGTGGGCGGCCTTCGGCCTCACCACCGTGGCAGTGTTGCTCTCCCAGGTGCGGGGCGCGTGGTTCGGCCTGCTCGTGGGCGGGATCGTGCTGCTTGCGTACGCGATGCGCACCAAGGCGCGCTTCCAGACCGTGGACTGGCGGGCGCTCGCGCTCGTGGTGGCGGTGCTCGTGGGAGCGGGCGTAGGGGCGGGCGAGTCCATCGGCGCCCGGGTCGCGGACATGTTCTCGGGCGAGCAGAGCGCCGGATCGGGCCGCCTGCTGCTGTGGGAGACCGGAGTGCGCGTCGCGGGATCCTACCCGCTTCTCGGAACCGGTCCGGACGCGTTCCTGCTCGGCTACTACGGGGAGCGCTCGGCCGATCACGCGATCTACGGTGGCTACCGCGCGGCCGCCGATGACGCGCACAACATCCTCATCCACGCGGCGGCCACCCTTGGCATACCTGCGCTCATCCTCTCGATCGCGTTCCTGGTGGTGCTGGTGAGGCGTTCGGCAGCCCTGGTGTTCGTGAAGGAGGAGGGCGGCCCGGGTCACGTGTATGCCGCGTGGCTGGCCGCGGTGCTCGCGCATGTGGGCTATCTGTTCTTCGGCCCGTCGATCATCACGTCGAGCGTGATACTCGCGATCGGCGTGGGCGTCCTCATCGCCGCGCTCGCCACCGAGGTGAAGCTTCCGTCGCTCACCCCGGTCGTCGCGGCCGGTGCGGCCGTGGCGGTCGCTGGCGCGGCGCTGGCCGGGACCGGCGGTGCCATGCTCGCCGCCGAGCCCTCCTATGCGCGCTCGTATTCCGCCGAGGGAGCCGAGGCGCTCGAACAGGCACGGCGCGCCGTCACGCTCGCGCCCTGGTCGATCGAGTACCGGTTGAGGGAGGCCGTGCTCGTCGGAGAAATCGCGGCGAATGCGATCGCGCCCGACTGGGAGGACGCCGAGCGTCAGACCATCGCCGCGTTCAACGACCTCGTGCACTTCTCGCCGGGTGACTACGAAGGCTACGTCTACTACGCGCGTGCGCTGATGGCCCTCCCATCGCAAAGCGATGAGATCACCGGACTGGCGGCGCAGGTCTCCGAGCTGGCGCTTGCCGTTTATCCCCACGGCCTCGTGGCCCGGGAGACGGGCGCCCGGGCGTATGTGCGTCTCGAGGAGTACGACAAAGCCGCCGCACTGCTCGAGGACGAGTGGGACTCCGATGCCTCATACGTGCAGCCGGGCATCGTGTACGCCTACGCCTTGCTCGGGTCGGAGCGGGCCGACGATGCGCTCGCGGTGATCGACGATCTCGGTCAGCGCTTCCCCGCAGACGACGAGGTGGCACGACTCGTGGCGATAGCGGGGGAGATCCGCGGCCGGTGACGGTCGCACGGCACGTGGTTTCCTGTAAATGCCTGTTCATGCTACTATATTCCCATGGATGACCTTCTCGACATCGCATCTGTAGCCGCGTATCTCGGCGTCTCCGAGCGGACGGTCTACAACCACGTGCGCTCTGGTGACCTGCCCGCGATCAAGGTAGGGCGGCTGTGGCGTGTACGTGCGGCCGATCTTGAGACGTGGCTCGGATCCGAAGGTACGGGCGCGGGTGCTACGTTCGCGGCTGACGACGGCGCACTACCCTCGCGCGCCGAGCTCGAGCGGGCGGTTGGAGGATTCGAGGACCGCATCGAGCGGCGCCTCGCGTTCGCCGGGGTTCTGGCACGCGCATACGAAGCTCTCGGGTGGCCGGCACCCGTGGTGGTCGGAGGGCATGCGGTCGAGTTCTGGACCGCCGGGGGGTATGCGACCGCCGACATCGACATGGCCGGTGCGTCGGAGCCTGCAGGTCAGATCCTGGAGGGCTGGGGTTTCGCCCGACAGGGGCGCCACTGGTACGACGATGCGCTCGGCATCGTGGTCGAGGTTCCCGGATCCAGCCTGCCACCGGATGCGCTCGGGCACACGGCGTCTATCCGCCTCGGCGGCTACGTCGCCACTGTTCTTGGTATCGAGGACTTGATCGTCGATCGCCTGTGCGCCTGCGTGCACTGGACCGATCAGGAGTCATGCCTGTGGGCGGAGGCGCTTCTGGCCTCGGGCCACCAGATCGATACGCCGTACCTGCGCGGGCGTGCCGCCGAGGAGGACGTCCTCGAGCGTCTCGAGCAGTTGCTGCGACAGGACGCCCGATGAACCGGGACTTCACGATCGAGCGGTGGCGCTCCTCCCGTGCCGCATCGGTTCGCGCGGTGGCGGCGGTGGCGGACGGCTTGCGAGGGCCGCGTCGGCGCGTTCGGGACGACGAGGCGCGGGAGGCGCTCGTGCGGGCGACCGTTGCGCTCGTGCGCGAGCGGGAGGCTTCCGGGCGCCTGCATCAGACAGGGGAGCGCGACTACGAGATCGTCGGCAACTAGCTGATTCCGGGTGGCCCCGGGTGCGCTACACTATCCCGATACACGTTCGCGCGCGGAAGGGGATACGACATGGCACTGCCCGAGGTGGAGTTCATCTGGATGGATGGCAAGCTCGTTCCCTGGGCGGATGCCAACGTACACGTCCTCACCCACGCGCTGCACTACGGCACCGGCGTCTTCGAAGGAATCCGCTGCTACGAGACCCCCGATGGTCCTGCGGTCTTCCGTCTCATCGAGCATATGGAGCGCTTCGAGCGCTCGGCCAGGATGCTCTTCATGGACCTCGGCTACTCGGTCGACGAGATGGTCGAGGCCGTCAAGGAGACCATCCGCGCCAACAAGCTTCCCGCGTGCTACATCCGCCCGATCGCGTTCCGCGGCTACGGCGTCATGGGCCTTGACCCGATCCCCGCGCCCGTGAGCGTCAGCATCGCGGCCTGGCCGTGGGAGACGTACATGGGCGAAGAGGCGCTCATCCGCGGCGTGGACGTGGGCGTGTCGTCGTGGCGTCAGCGCAGCGCCAATGCGATGCCGCCGGCGATCAAGTCCACCGGCAACTACCTCAACTCCTCCCTCGCACGCATCGAGGCCAACCGCCACGGCTACAACGAGGCCGTCATGCTCAACGAAGACGGCCGCGTCTGCGAGGGAACGGGCGAGAACCTCTTCATCGTCCGCGACGAGGTCATCTCCACGCCGCCGGTCTCCGACGGCATCCTCGAGGGCATCACCCGCGATTCGATCATGGTGATCGCCGACAACCTCGGCTACCCCGTGATCGAGGAGTCGCTCGTGCGCACCGACCTGTACACCGCTGACGAGATGTTCATGACCGGTTCGGCAGCCGAGCTCGTGCCCGTGCGTTCGGTCGACGGTCGTGTGATCGGAGACGCCGGCCCCGTGACCCTCGAGCTGCAGAAGGCGTTCTTCGCGGCTGTCCGTGGTCAGGACCCGGCATACGAGGAGTGGCTCGACCGCCTGTAGGCGCGGGAGCGGAGTGGTGTGGACAGGCAACGGCTCGTAACGGCGCTCACCTGGACATCCGGTGTGTTGGCCGTTCTCCTCGTCGTGCTCCTCGCCTTCGCCGGCTACCTGTGGAACCTCTCGACGAAGCTGCCCGACCTTGCCGCCGACCCTGATGCCATCGAGATGGCGCAGACCTCGGTCGTCTACGCGTCCGACGGGTCGGTCCTTGCCGAGTGGTACGACGCCGAGGACCGCACCATCGTCCCCACCGGCTCGATACCACAGTCGCTCCGGGACGCCGTCGTGGCGATCGAGGACCATCGTTTCTACGAGCACAGTGGTGTGGACCTGCAGGCGATCGCGCGCGCGCTCTCGGTCAACACGAGCGCGGGTGAGGTGCGCCAGGGCGGCTCGACGATCACGCAGCAGACGGTGAAGCTGCTCTTCACCGACGGTAAGCGCACGCTGCGACGCAAGATCGAGGAGGCGCTTCTGGCGCTGCAGCTCGAGAGCATGGCCGACAAGGAGGCCGTGCTCGGCGTCTACCTCAACATGGTCTACTACGGGCACGGCGCATACGGTGTGCAAAGCGCCGCACAGCGCTTCTTCGGCGTGGACGCTGCCGACCTCACGCTGGCGCAGTCGGCGCTGCTCGCTGGCTGCATCCAATCGCCCACGCGCTACGACCCCTTCGTGCACCCTTCCGAAGCGCTCGAGCGACGCAACCTCGTGCTCCGGGTGATGCGCGACCAACACCTGGTTGACGAGCAGGAGGCGGCCGGAGCCATAGCCGAGCCACTCGGCCTCCGCGAGCAGAACGCCACGGCACAGCGGGTCGCGCCGTACTTCGTGGAGTACGTGCGCCGGGAGCTTCTCGAGGAGCTCGGCTCGGAGCGCTTGTACCGCGGCGGACTGCGCATCCATACAACGCTGGACCCGACCGCACAGCGTGCCGCCGAGGCGGCCGCGAGTGCCGTGCTGCCCAGCCCCGACGATCCGGAGGTGGCGATCGCATCGGTGCGCTGGCGCGACGGGTCGGTCGTGGCGGTGGTGGGCGGTCGCGACTTCGCTGCCGAGCAGTTCGATCTCGCCACCCAGGGCCGGAGACAGACCGGCTCGGCGTTCAAGCCCTTCGTGCTGGCCGCCGCGCTCGAGGACGGTTACACCCTCGACTCGATGTGGGAGGCCACGCCTTTCACCACGCCCGTGAAGGACGGTGTGTGGCATGTGGAGAACTACGAGAACGCGATCACCGGAGGTCAGTATTCACTCCAGACGGCCACGACCTGGTCGATCAACACCGTGTACGCGCGACTGATCATGGCCGTTGGTCCGGGCAAGGTCGTGGACGTGGCGCATCGCATGGGCATCTCGTCGGAGATCAACGACGATCCCGCCATCGCGCTCGGCGGACTCACCACGGGTGTGTCGCCGCTCGAGATGGCCTCGGCGTTCGGCACCATTGCCAACGACGGCGTTGCGATCGCACCGACGGGTATCGACCGGGTCACCGACAGCGCCGGCCAGACCGTCTACGAGCCCGACCGCACGGGCACGGAGGCCATCTCCGTGCAGGTGGCCACCGCGCTCGAGGGTGCGCTCAACCAGGTGTTCACCTACGGCACGGGGACCTCGGCGAACTTCGGCCAGTGGGGGGCGGTCAAGACCGGCACGGCCCAGTCATGGCGCGACGCCTGGCTGGTGGGGTACTCGGGTGAGCTCAGCACGGCGGTGTGGGTGGGCTATCCCAAGGCGCAGGTGGCTATGGAGGACGTCCATGGCATCCGCGTGACCGGCGGCAGCTTCCCCGCGCAGATATGGAAGACCTACATGCAGGTCGCCTCCGCCGGCACGTCCGCGCAGCCGTCTTCCGTCGCACCGTCGCCCAGCGCAGGGAGCGGTGAGCAGTGGGTCACGTACACGCTTTGCGCCGAGTCGATGAAAGTCGCCGGACCACGTTGTCCGGAGACCATGGAGCTCGCGTTTCCCGCGGGAGCGCTGTCGGACGAGGTCTGCACACTCAAGCACTGAGGGAGCCGCCTACGCACGCGTCGTCTCCGTTACAATGAAGCCCCACCGTGCAGGGGAGGATCGCTGATGGTCACGCTCTACGACACCACGCTTCGCGACGGCACGCAGCGCGAGGGCATGTCGCTCTCGGTCGACGACAAGCTGCGTATCGCGATGCGTCTCGATGACCTCGGCATCCACTACATCGAGGGCGGTTTCCCCGGCTCCAACCCCAAGGACCTCGAGTTCTTCGAGCGCGCTCGCGACCTGCGTCTCGACAACGCCACGATCACCGCGTTCGGTACCACCTGCCGCAAGGGCGGTGCGGCCGAGACCGATGGGGGGCTCCGCGCGCTCCTGGACACCGGCTGTCCGGCGCTCTGCATCTTTGGCAAAGCGTGGGACGTGCACGTGACCGAGGCCCTCCACGCCTCACTCGACGAGAACCTCCGAATGGTGCGCGACAGCGTGGCCTTCCTCGTGGCCGAGGGCCGCACGGTGTTCTTCGATGCCGAGCACTTCTTCGACGGATACGCGGCGAACCCCGCCTACGCCACCGATGTGTGTAGGACCGCGGCCGAGGCCGGCGCCGCTGCGGTGGTGCTATGCGACACGAACGGCGGCACCCTTCCGCACGCGGTCGCACGTGTCGTGCGCGAGCTCGCCGCGGCGCTTCCGGGTGTGGCGCTCGGCATCCACGCGCACAACGACTCCGCATGTGCGGCCGCGAACTCGCTTGTGGCCGTCGATGCCGGCTGCGTGCACGTGCAGGGCACCGCCAACGGCTACGGGGAGCGCGCCGGCAACGCCGACCTCTTCTCGATCATCCCGGCGCTTGTCCTCAAGATGGGCGACGACTGCATCTCACACGAGCAACTCCGGCTTCTGACCGAGGTCTCGCATTTCGTGGCCGAGACCGCCAACGTCACGCCGAACCCGCACCAGCCGTATGTGGGCGCGAGCGCGTTCGCGCATAAGGGCGGCGTGCATGCGAGCGCGGCATCTCGGCTCTCGGCCGCCTACGAGCACATCGACCCTGCGGCGGTGGGTAACCTCGCGCGCGTGGTGGTGAGCGAGCTCGCCGGCCGGGCTTCGCTCACGATGAAGGCGCTCGAGCTCGGGATCGATCTGGCCGGCGACCAGGAGACCGCGACACGCGTGCTCGATGGCATCAAGCAGCTCGAGCACCAGGGGTACATGTTCGAGGCCGCCGATGCCACCCTCGAAGTCATGCTCAAGAAGGAGCTCGGTACGTACGAGCCTGCCTTCAGGCTCGAGAGCTTCCGCTGCATCATGGAGAAGCGCGAGGACGGTCGTGTGATGACCGAGGCCACGATCAAGGTCCACGTCGGAGGCGAGCGGTTCATCGCCACCGCCGAGGGCAACGGTCCCGTGAACGCGCTCGACGGCGCGCTGCGCCTCGCCATCGGCCAGTTCTACCCGGCGCTTGAGGCGATCGAACTCACCGACTTCAAAGTCCGCGTGCTCGACGAGAAGAAGGGCACGGGCGCGGTAACGCGCGTACTCATCGAGTCGGGCGACGGCGAGAAGAGCTGGGGCACGGTGGGCGTCTCCGAGAACATCATCGAGGCCTCGTGGGAGGCGCTCGTTGATTCGGTCGAATTCGGTCTGGCCCACCCCAGGGCGCACGGCGCGTAGCGTCCGCTTGACCGCTCGGTGACGGCGTGCGCCGCACCGCAGGGAGCTACGTGGCATGAGGCGTATACTACCGAGCGGTTTGCGCATATCCTTGCGCTCCCGTGTCCACCGATGTATGGCCTGAGGAGTCATCCGTGCTTCGCTCCAACCGCAATCTCGCGTTCGTCGTGGCGGCGCGTTTCATATCCCGGCTCGGCGGCACGGCCGTCTGGTTCATCGGCACCATGGGTGTGGCGGCATACGTGTTCGACGCTTCCCCGAAGCAGCTCGCGATCATGTCGCTCGTCAACGGGCTGTTCGCCATCGTGGGCTCGTTCGCTGCGGGCGTGCTGATCGACCGTTTCGGTCCACGCAAGGTCATGATCTGGGCCGAGATCGGCTCCATCCCGCCCGTCCTGTGGATGATGGTGGCGCCCAGTCTGCCGTTGTTCGTGGTCGGCTCGGCGATCTTCTCGCTCTTCGGCATCCCCACCTGGACCGCCGGTGCATCGTTCGCTCCGTACATCACCGAGGGGCGCGACGAACTGGAGCGTGCCAACGCCTACATCGAAGGCGGCAGCTCGGTCGGTTTCGTCCTCGGCCCCACCGTCGGCGCCCTCGTCGAGACATGGTTCGGCATCACGTCCGTGTTCTGGGTGATGGCGGTGGCGGCGGTCATCGCGGCCGTCGCAGCGTGGTTCACGCGGATCGACGAATCGCCCCGTGAGCACGTCTCCGGCAACGCGTGGCGCGAGTTCGCCGACGGTGTCCGACTGGTGTACACGACCAGGTCGCTCAGGTACTTCATCCTGCTCGGCACGGCCGTGTGGTTCGGCTTCGGTGCGTTCCAGGCGCTTGAGTCACTGTTCTACCGTGATGTCGTCGGTGTGGGCGTCGAGTGGCTTGGCTACATGAACACGGTGTTCGGGCTGGGGTTGGTGTTCGGGGCGGCGCTGCTGCCGCGTCTGCCGTCCAAGGTGGTGTCCGCCACCGGTGTCGCGGCGTTGTCGATCCTCTCTGGTCTCGGCTCGATACTCTACGTGGGCTCCTCCGAGCTGGTGTGGATCGCTCCGGGCGCGTTCGCCTGGGGGCTGTTCATCGGCGCCACCGAGCCACTGCTGCGCACGCTCGTGCATCTCGATTCGCCGCACGAGTACGTGGGACGCGTGGTGGGGACGTTGCAGTGGCACCGTACGGCTGGCGAGCTGCTGCCGCTCGCCTTCGTGCCGATGCTCGCGGTGACCCTTGGCATCCAGCAGACGCTGATCGCCGGCGGTGTGCTTGTGGCGCTGGCCGCGCTTGGCAGTATGAGGACGGCTCGCTCGATCGACCGGCATCGGGCGCTGGCCACTGTCATCGAAGCGGTGCCTGAGTCTGCCTGAAATCGTTTTCTTCCGGGCAGGAATGCATACGTGCTGTGTTGAACTCCGCACTAGAAGCATCAAGTCGTAGAGGGGGGACCTATGCGCGTCGTCCGGATATTCCACGAGGAGGATGTCCGTTACGGACTCGCCGATGAGAGCATGGTCACTCTCATCTCCGACGAGCCGTTCGCCGCATGGGAGACCGAGGGCATCGTCCCGCTTCCGCACGCGCAGTTGCTCGCGCCGACCGTACCCACCAAGATCGTCTGTGCCGGGCTCAACTACCGTGCGCACGCGCTGGAGATGGGGCACGACCTCCCCGGGGAGCCGGTCATCTTCCTGAAGCCGCCCACCGCGGTCATAGGCCACGGCGCGGAGATACGCATCCCCGACGGCCTCGATGTGGTGGACTACGAGGCCGAGCTCGCGCTCGTGATCGGTCGCCGCGCCCACAACGTGACGCCCGAGCAGGCCAGGTCGCACGTTCTCGGCTGCACCTGTGCCAACGATGTGACGAGCCGGGTCCACCAGCAGCGCGACGGGCAGTGGGCACGCGCGAAGGGCTTCGACACCTTCTGCCCGCTCGGCCCCTGGGTCGAGACCGATATCGATCCCTGCGACACAACGCTCGAGTCGTACGTGAACGGCGAGCTCCGGCAATCCACGTCCACCTCCGACATGATCTTCGACCCGTACGAGCTGGTGAGTTTCGTGAGCGGCGTGATGACGCTACTTCCGGGCGACGTGGTGCTCACGGGTACGCCGGCGGGCATCGGTCCGCTCCACCGCGGGGACGTGGTCGAGATCCGCATCGGCGGGATCGGGAGCCTCATCAACCGCGTGGCTTAGGGCGGCGCGACCGCCTATCGGAAACCATTGCCGCCCACTCCCTCGGACCCCATCATGTCGCGTCCCGGTGCTAGTATGGGTACACCATCTAGCGCACCGGCCCCGGAGGGAGGAGTCTCGCTATGTCGTCAGAACGCCTGCGCACGGCCGAGGTCGAGGCGCTGCTGACAGCCTTCGGCGCGCTGACCGATGATGACGAGCGGTACGCCTTCCTCGTTGACGTCGCCACCATCCGCGAGATCCAGGATATGGCCCAGCGCCTCGCCGTCGCGCGCCTGCTCGACGCGGGCGAGCACTACGCGCGGATCCAGGAGCTCACGGGCGCCTCCTCCACCACGATCAGCCGCGTCAGCCGGAGCCTCAACTACGGCGAGGGCGGCTACCGCTCCGTGATCGACCGGCTCGGCCCGGCTGCGGAAGGCGGCGACGCGTAACCGATGTCCGGCTTCGTCCATCTGCACACGCATTCCGAGTATTCGCTGCTCGACGGACACGCTCGCATCTCGCGGCTCGTGAAGCGTGCTGCCGAGGTGGGGCAGGATGCCATCGCGCTCACCGACCACGGCGCCATGTACGGCGCGGTGGAGTTCTACCGGTCGGCCACCGCGGCCGGCATCAAGCCGATCATCGGCTGCGAGACCTATTTCACCCCGGAGTCCCGCACCAAGCGCGAGGGCAAACCGCAGCTGTACCATCTGCTGCTGCTCGCCAAGAACGAGGTGGGATACCGCAATCTCATGGCGATCGTCAGCGAGGCGTCCACGCACGGCTTCTACTACAAGCCGCGCGTCGACCTCGAGCTGCTGAGCGAACATTCAGAGGGGCTCATCTGCACCTCGGCATGCATGAGCGGGATCGTGAGCAAGTCGATCGAGCATGGGGACCTTGCCGCTGCCCGGCGATGGGCCGAGACGTATGCGGGGCTCTTCGGTGATGACTTCTACCTCGAGATCCAGGAGCAGGGGATCGTCGCCGACAACGGCGTCAGCCAGAAGCAGCTCAACGCGGAGATCGCGCAGATGGCCGCCGAGATGGGCGTCGGTCTTGTGGGCACCAACGACATCCACTACGTGATGCACGAGGACCACACAGCGCAGGACCTGCTGCTGTGCGTGGGCACCGGCTCCACGATCGACGACCGGTCGCGGATGCGGTTCTCCTCGGACCAGTTCTATCTGAAGAGCTACGATGAGATGGCCTCGGCGCTCGCCGGTTATCCGGAGGCGCTCGCCAACACCGTGGACGTGGCCGCCAAGTGCGACATCGAGCTCGAGTTCGGCAAGATCATCCTGCCCGTCTTCGAAACGCCTGTGGGCAGAAGCGAGAGCGACCACCTGCGGGATGAATGCATCGAGGGCCTGAAGAAGCGCTACGGTGATCCCATCCCACCCGAGCCGCTCGAGCGTCTGGACACCGAGCTCGAGGTCATCACGGGCAAAGGCCTGTCGGCGTACTTCCTCATCGTGGCCGACTTCGTGAGGTGGGCGAAGGCCAACGACATCGGCGTCGGCCCCGGCCGTGGTTCGGCCGCAGGCTCCATCATCAGCTACGCGCTCGGCATCACCAACCTTGACCCGCTCGAGCACGGACTCCTCTTCGAGCGGTTCCTGAACCCTGAGCGTACCGAGATGCCCGATATCGACATCGACTTCGACGACGAGCGGCGTCTCGAGGTCGTGGAGTACGTGCGCCAGAAGTACGGCGAGGACAAGGTCGCGCAGGTCATCACCTACTCGACGATGAAGGCCCGCGCGGCCATCCGCGACGCCGGCCGCGTGCTCGGCTACCCGTACTCCATCCCCGACAAGGTGGCCAAGCTCGTCCCCGAGCGTATCGACCGCAAGAGCGACGCCGACAAGAAGCTCTCCGACCTCGAGATCGGGCTGCGCGACACGCCCGAACTCCGTGACGCCTACAACGCCGATGCGGACACCAAGCGCATCATCGACTCGGCGCTGTCACTCGAGAATGTCGTGCGAGGCGAGGGCATCCATGCGGCGGCGGTCGTCATCTGCCGCGACCCGCTGTACTACTACACCCCTGTGAAGCTCGACACCAAGGGCGGCTCGGTCATCACGCAGTACGAGGGGACGGTCATCGCAGACCTCGGCCTGCTCAAGATGGACTTCCTCGGCCTGCGGACGCTCACCGTGCTCGCAAAGGCGATCTCCGCCATCGAGGAGCACCACGGCGTGACGATCGACCTCGATGCCATCCCGATGGACGACCCGAAGACCTGGCAGCTTCTGCAGCGGGCCGATACCGACGGCGTGTTCCAGGTTGAGTCGCCGGGCATGAAGCGCGTTCTGCGCGACCTCAAGCCCACGCGCTTCGCCGACCTGGTGGCCGTGGTGGCACTCTACCGTCCCGGCCCGATGGACTCGATCCCCGACTTCATAGCGCGCAAGCACGGGCGTGCGGCGATCACCTACTACGACGACCGCATCAAGCACATCCTGGAGGAGACGTACGGCGCCATCGTCTACCAGGAGCAGGCGATGCGCATCACCATGGAGATGGGCGGCTTCTCGGCGGCGAAGGCGGACAAGCTCCGTAAGGGCATGGGCAAGAAGAAGATGGAGATCGTCGACGCCCTTGAGCCGGAGTTCATGTCCGGCGCCGCTGAGCGCGGCTACGACCTCAAGGTCGCACAGCGTGTCTGGGCCGACATGCGCAAGTTCGGTGAATACGCGTTCAACAAGAGCCACGCTGCGGCGTACGGTCTTGTCTCGTACCAGACCGCATACCTCAAGGCGCATTACCCGCTCGAATACATGGCCGCCGTGCTCACGAGCTATACGGGCAAGAGCGAGACGATCGTCCGCTACATCGCCGCATGCAACCAGGCGGGCATCAAGGTCCTCCCGCCGGATGTGAACTCCTCGGGCAGGGACTTCACCGCGGTGGAGGGTGCGGTGCGCTTCGGGTTGGCGGGCATCCGCAACGTGGGCGAGGCCGTGGTGGAGACCATCGTGGCCGAACGCCGAGCCGCAGGCCCGTTCACATCGCTCAACGACTTCTGCGACCGCGTCGACATGCGCCAGGCCAACAAGAAGACGCTCGAGGCCCTTATCAAGGCCGGCGCGTTCGACTCCACCGGCTACACGCGCAAGCATCTGCTCTCGATGATGGACTCGTGCGTGGACGGTGCGATCAAGCGGCAGCGCGACGCCGACTGCGGGCAGATCTCGATGTTCGACATGTTCTGTGCCGAGGAGCACGGCATGGACGACGCCGTCGAGCCTCCCAACGACGATGAGTGGGATAAGGGCATGAAGCTCGCGTTCGAGAAAGAGATGCTCGGCATCTACGTCTCGGACCATCCGCTCTCGGACATCCGGGAGACCATCGAGCGGGCGCGGACGCTCTCGCTCGGCGCTACCGAGGAGCTCCGCGACGGGCAGAGCGGCTGGTTCGCGGGCATCGTCTCGACCTTCGAGCGTATCGCGACGAAGGCCGGCAAGCTCATGGCCACGTTCACCCTCGAGGACCTGGAAGGCTCGATGGACGGCGTGCTCTTCCCGCAGACATACGAGAAGTTCCGGGACATCATCGCGGTTGACACGGTCGTGCGCGTGCGCGCCAAGGTCGAGCGCTCGGACCGCGGCCTCAAGCTCATCGTGCACGAGGTGGAACCGCTCGCGGCGAGCGGTGAGTTCGAGCGCCCGCCCGGAACGCTCATGGTGCGTGCGCCTATCGAGGTACTCGGCAACGGCAACGGCACGCGTTTCAAAGACATCCTCTCCCGCTATCGCGGGCGCGACAGCGTGGTCGTGCAGCTGCAGACGGATGATGGCGTGAAGCAGCTCAAGATGGGGGATGAACACCGGGTCAACGCGTCGGCGAGCGGCTTGCACGCCGAGCTCAAGGAGCTGCTCGGAGCGGGTGCGGTCTGGGAGGCGTAGACCGGGTGGTCCGGCCCGCCGGGGTCGGCCGGTTGACGGCGCCGCGGCACCATGCAATACTCCACTACTGCATCACTCTACTGTAATAAAGTACCTTACGCGGCCAGCTGCCCTGGCCGTTGGCTTGGAGGTGAGATCGCCGTGCAACCGCTTCAGCCCCTGGTCCCGGTGACGCCGCGTGGATTCCGCGACGTGCTCTTCGAGGAGGCTCGCGAGCGGGAGACCGTCGTCGGTGCGCTCTCAGCGGTGTTCTCCGCATGGGGGTACGATCCGGTGGAGACTCCGGTGGTGGAGGAGTCCTCCACGCTACAGACGGGGATCCCGGGTGAGATCGAGCGCTCGGCATTCCGGCTGTTCGACCTGGACGGTTCGCTCCTGGCACTCCGGCCCGAGCTCACGGTCCCCATCGCACGTCTCACCGCGTCGCGCCTGGCAGGCACGCCAGGGCCGCACCGCGTGCGCTACGCGACCGAGGTCTTCCGCGAGCACGCGTCGCTCAGAGGTCAGGCGAGGCAGTTCACCCAGGTGGGCGTGGAGTTCATCGGTGCGCGTGGTCCCGCCGCTGACACCGAGGTCGTGCTCCTGTTGATCGCCGCCCTGGAGGCGGCGGGGTTGCGCTCGTACGTCATCGGCCTTGGCACTGCTGAGGTGTTGCGGGCGCTCCTGGAGAAGGCGGGCGGGCCCGAGGAGTGGCGGGAGGCCATGATCGCGGCCGCGCAGAGCCGCAACCTTGTCGAGATCGAGCGGCTGGCCGCCCGCGAGGATCTGGATCCTGAGCTCACCCGCGCCTTCATCGAGCTGCCGCGCATCAAGGGCGGCCGTGAGGCGTTCGAGGGTTGCCAGGCGCTCGCCACCGCGTGCGCGTGCGATGAGGTGGCGTGTTCGCTGCGCGAGACCTGGCGCGTGCTCGACGAGCTCGGCTACGGCGATCGCATCCAGGTGGACTTCGGCATCATGCGCTCTCTGGACTACTACACCGGCCTGCAGGTCGAAGCGTACGCTCCCGGCCTCGGCCTGCCGCTTGCGGGTGGCGGCCGTTACGACCGGCTCCTTTCGGCGTTCGGTCACCCGGCGCCCGCTGCCGGCTTCGCGATCGGCCTGGAGCGTCTGATGATCGCGCTCGCGGAGCAGTCGGCGAGCCCCCGGCTCGAGCCACTCGACGCGGTCCTCGGTGGGCGCACGCCGGCCGAGGTGTTCCGAGCTGCGATCGCGCTTCGCGACGCGGGTTGGCGCGTGCGGCTCGCCACAGGGCGGGTCGGTACTGCGCTCGTGCGTGAGGCGGACGACTTCGGTGCGCTCGAGGCCCTCGTGGTCGAGGGTGAAGCGATCGTGCGGGTCGACCGCACCGGTGAGCCGGCCAGGTCGCTCGGGGACCCGCTGCCCGAACCGCCCCGGCGGACGTGGGCCGCGAAAGGAGGCGATGTCCGATGATGGCGCGCCGAGGCACCGACGAGCGCCTTCTGCGGATGGCCCTCCCCAAAGGCTCCCTCTATGGCGAGTCGGTCGCGCTGCTCGAGCGCGCGGGGTACGACACCACCGGGCTCGCCGATCCGGGACGCCAGCTGACACTGCGCGCGGGGGACATCGAGTTCATCATCGGCAAGCCGACCGACATCCCCGTGTACGTCGCGTACGGCGCGGTGGACGTGGCGATCGCGGGCAAGGACACGCTGGTGGAGGCCGACCTCGACGTGGTCGAGATGGCCGACCTTCGCTTCGGCGCATGCCGCTTCGTGGTGGCCGAGCCTGAGGACGCACCGCGCAGCATCGCCGAGATCTACCGGCACCTTGGCGTGATCCGCGTGGCCACCAAGTACCCCCGCGTGACGGAGCGTCATTTCGCCCGTCGCGGACTGCAGGTGGAGTTGGTGAAGCTTTCGGGCAATATCGAACTGGCGCCTCTTATCGGTCTTGCCGATCAGGTGGTGGATATCACCGCCACAGGGCGCACGCTCATGGAGAACAAGCTCCGGATCGTGGATGAGGTGCTCACCTCGACAGCACGGTTCGTGGCCAACCCCGTGAGCCTGAAGATGGAGAGCGATCGCGTGACCGGTCTCGCCTCGGCGCTTGCCGCGGCAGCCGTCGCCGAATAGGAGAGGATGATCCACATGATGATGCGACGCATCGATCTCGAGCGCGGCCGATGGCTGGATGCTGCCGACGTGCCCCGCACCGGTGGCATCGACGTGGAGGTGCTCGGCGTCGCGCAGCGCATCATCGACGACGTGCGTCGTCGCGGCGACGAGGCGCTCATCGAGTACACGTCGCAGTTCGACAAGGCCGATCTCGACGACCTCCGCGTGAGCGAGGCCGAGGTCGAGGAGGCCGTGAGTTCGGTCGAGCCCGAGTTCCTCGAGGCGATTGCGGCTGCCGCACTCTCCATAGAGGAGTTTCATCAGCGGCAGATCCAGCAGAGCTGGTTCACCACGATCGAGGGCGGCATCCTCATCGGGCAGCAGGTCAACCCGATCGCCCGCGTCGGGATCTACGTGCCCGGAGGGCGCGCGTGCTACCCGTCCTCGGTGCTTATGAACGCCATACCGGCCATCGTCGCAGGGGTCGAGGAGATTGCGATGGTCGTGCCGCCTGATGCGGACGGTCGCGTGAACCGGTACACGCTTGCTGCGGCAGCCGAAGCGGGCGTGACCGAGATCTACAAGGTGGGCGGCGCCCAGGCGATCGCGGCGCTTGCGTACGGCACTGATACCATCCCGCGCGTCGACAAGATCACCGGCCCGGGCAACGCGTACGTCACCGCCGCCAAGAAGCTCGTCATGGGCGATGTGGGCATCGACATGCTGGCCGGTCCGTCCGAGGTGCTCATACTCGCCGATGAGACTGCAGAGCCGATGTTCGTCGCGATCGATCTCATGGCGCAGGCCGAGCACGATCCACGCGCGGCGACCTATCTCGTCACGACCGACGAGGATCTGCCCGCACGCGTCGAGCTCGCGCTGCGAGAGCTGCTGGCCGGCTCCTCACGTGCCGAGGTGATCGAGCGCTCGCTCACCGACAACGGCGTGGTGATCGTGTGTCCCGACATCGACGTGGCGCTGGACGCCGCCAATCTCATCGCGCCCGAGCACCTCGAGGTGCAGATGGCGGATCCGTTCGAGCTCCTCGGCTCGATAAAGAACGCTGGTGCGATCTTCCTCGGTCCGTGGACGCCCGAGTCCGTCGGTGACTACGTCGCCGGACCGAACCACGTCCTACCCACGGGCGGTACCGCTCGTTTCTCCTCGCCGCTTTCCGTGGACGATTTCGTGAAGAAGTCCTCCGTGCTCAGTTACTCGCTGCAGGGGCTTGAGGCCGATGGCGCCACCGTCATGACGATCGCCGAGGCCGAGGGTCTCGAGGCGCACGCGGCGGCGGTCGGGATCCGCCTCGCGGCGGTCTACGGGTTGGAGGACGATTAGGCATGGAGCAGCTTCGCGCGCCACGCCCAGAACTCGGCGACATCGCCGCATACGACGCCAAGGATGTCCGTGCCGAGATCAACCTTTCGGCGAACGAGAATCCGCACAACCTCCCCGGGGAGATGCTCGAGAAGCTTGCCGAGCGCGTGCGGTTCGATATCCCGTTCAACCGGTACCCCGACCCGATGGCCACGCGCCTGCGGGAGATGATCGCCGAGGCGAACGGTCTCGACCCCGCCAACGTGCTCTTGGGCAATGGGGGCGACGAGATCATCCTCGACATCATCCTGGCCTGGGGCGGTCCGGGCCGCAAGCTCGTGGACCTGCCGCCGACGTTCGCGATGTACGGCATCGACGCGCGCATGAC
>JAFGAG010000036.1 GCA_016933785.1 Coriobacteriia bacterium
CACGGCGACATCGGCGTGATCCACACCGATCCCACCGCAGTGGACTGTGCGGGCTGCCACGGCACGAACGTCCTGGGTCTGCATGCTGGGGACGCGGACGTTTCAACAGGCTGCGCGACGTGTCACAACGCGACGGCCACGCTGCCGAGCCCGCTCACGTGCGCCGGATGCCATCCCGTGGAGGGCGCCGACTACCACAGTGGGCTTCCGGGCGCGCACCAGGCCGTAACGGAGCGCGGATGCCCCAACTGCCACTCCATGGATCTCAAGACCGAGCACTTCAAGTCCACGGTGGCCGTCGGGTGCGTCGATTGCCATCAGACATACGTCGCCTCGTTCACAGCGCCGTGGGATAAGACCTGCGACGCCTGTCATCCGACACGCCATCAGGACCGCTCCAGTGGCGTACGCCGCTAGACCTGCGTGGGGCACGAGATCCGGGGGATGCGGGATCTCGTTAAGGGAGGAAGGGGCCTGCTTGCGCGGGCCCCTTCGCATTCGTGTATACTCGCAGCCTTACAACGACACAGCATGATCGGCGATGATGGGGACTAGTAGAGGTCAATCCCAGCTGTAGAGAGTCGGGGACGGTGGAAACCCGGCGCGGGACGCTTCGAAACTCACCCCTGAGCCACCCGGAAGAACGGCGCGGTACCCGAGGCGGACGACCTCCGCAGGGGCCGGTCAAGTAGGACGGGTCGGTGGCATCCGTTACCTGCCGCATGAGCGAACGCCAGTCCTTTACGCTGGCGTCCATTCCGGGCAGCACGCGCCGGGAGTATCGGGGTCGCGCACCGGCGCAGCCTCGCATCTTCCGCAGTCGCAGTCATGCTGCCCGTTCACCCGTTCCATGCGGCACGCGGATCCCCGCCCAGAGAGGCAGGGTCTGAGCATGGAGCATCGAAGCGATCGTATGAAGCTGGGTCCCGCGCGGGCGCCTCATCGCAGCCTGCTCAAGGCCGATGGCCTGACCGACGAGGAGATATCCCGTCCTCTCGTCGCCGTCATCAGCTCCACGAACGACATCATCCCCGGCCACGTGGGTATGGAACGAATCGCCGACGCCGTGAAGGCCGGCGTGCGTATGGCCGGCGGCACCCCCCTCGAGATCGGCACCATCGGTGTCTGCGACGGCATCGCCATGGGCCACGACGGCATGCGCTACTCGCTCGCGAGCCGCGAGGTGATCGCCGACTCGGTCGAGATCGCGGTCTCGGCGCACGCGTTCGACGCTGTTGTGCTCATCCCTAACTGCGACAAAGTCATCCCGGGCATGCTCATCGCGGCCGCACGGCTCGATCTTCCCACGGTGGTGGTCTCGGCAGGACCGATGCTCGCGGGCCGCTGGGAGAACCGGCACGTGGATCTGGACACCGTCTTCACCGCAGTCGGCGCGCATGCCGTCGGTGACGTCTCTGACGCATCACTGCTCGAGCTGGAGAACAACGCCTGCCCGACGTGCGGCAGCTGCGCCGGCATGTTCACCGCCAACTCGATGAACTGTCTCACCGAGGCGATCGGCATGGGGCTGCCCGGCAACGGCACCGTCCCCGCGGTCTACTCCGAACGCATCCGCCTCGCCAAGCGGGCTGGCATGCAGGTCATGGAGATGCTCGAGCGCGGCATCACCGCCCGGCAGATCATGACGCCCGCCGCCATCACCAACGCGATGACGGTGGACATGGCCTTCGGCGGTTCGTCCAACACCGTACTGCACCTTACGGCGATCGCCGCCGAGGCCGGAGCGCCCATCACGCTCGACGACTGGCAGGCGGTCTCCGAGCGCACGCCCAACCTTGTGCGCGTCTCTCCCGCAAGCGAGATGCACATCGAGGACCTCTACTTCGCCGGTGGCATCCCCGCGATCATGGCCGAACTCGCCAAGGGTGGTCACATCGACATCGCGGCGCGCACTGTGACCGGCGGTACCGTGGCCGAGAACCTCGCGAGCGTGACCGGCGCGGACGGCCGCGTCATCCGCACGCTTGACGACCCGTACGCGCCCTTCGGCGGCCTGCGCGTGATGAAGGGCAACCTCGCGCCGGCGGGCGCTGTCGTGAAGCAGTCGGCCGTGGCGGCGGAGATGCGCCAGCACAGTGGTCCGGCGCGGGTGTTCGAGTCCGAGGAGGCGGCGAGCGCGGCCATCCTGGGCGGCGAGATCCGCGAAGGCGACGTCATCGTCATCCGATACGAGGGTCCCAAGGGTGGTCCGGGGATGCGCGAGATGCTCTCGCCGACCGCCTCGGTCAAGGGCAGGGGGCTCGCCACGAGCGTCGCGCTCATCACCGACGGGCGTTTCAGCGGCGCCACCTCGGGCGCCTCGATCGGCCACGTGAGCCCCGAAGCGGCTGCAGGCGGCCCGATCGCGCTCGTGAAGGAGGGCGACACCATCTCGATCGACATCGACGCCGGTTCGCTCACGCTCGATGTTCCGGATGCCGAACTCGACGCTCGCCGCGGGGCGTGGGTCGCTCCCGAGCCCAAGGCCAAGCGCGGGTATCTCGCCCGCTACGCCCGGTTCGTCACGGGCGCCGAGCGAGGGGCGGTGCTGGAATGCTGATCAGGCACCACCGTATGCACGCACGACCGACCCAGCAGGAGGTGAACGCATGAAGATGACAGGCGCACAGGCTATCGTCAGATCGCTGCAGGAAGAAGGGGTGGAGGTCGTCTTCGGCTATCCGGGTGGAGTCGTGCTCCCGCTCTTCGATGCTCTCTACGAAGCCGAGGGCATCCGGGTGATCCTGACCCGGCACGAGCAGGGTGCCACGCACGCAGCCGATGCGTACGCACGGGTCACCGGCAAGCCGGGCGTCGTGATCGTCACGAGCGGCCCGGGCGCGGCCAACACGGTCACCGGCATCGCCAACGCGTACATGGACTCCGTGCCGCTGGTGGTGATCACCGGACAGGTGGCCACGCACGTGCTGGGCACCGACGCGTTCCAGGAGACCGACATCACCGGGATCACCATCCCGATCACCAAGCACAACTACCTGGTGGACGACGCCCGGGACATCCCTGAGGTGATGGCCGAGGCGTTCCACATCGCCGGTACCGGGCGACCCGGCCCCGTGCTGATCGACCTGCCGGTGGACATCTCGCGCGGAGAGGTCGCCTTCTCGTACCCGGAGCGCGTGAACCTGCCGGGCTACAAGCCCACGGTGAAGGGACACGCCAAGCAGATCCACCAGGCGGCCTCGCTGATCGCCAAAGCGCGTAAGCCCCTGCTCTACGCGGGCGGCGGCGTGCTCTCGAGCGACGGCGCGAAGGAGCTCAAGGAGCTCGCCGAGCTGATGCAGCTCCCGGTGGTCGCCACGCTCATGGGCAAAGGCGCGTTCCCGGAGGACCATCACCTCTTCGTCGGCATGCCGGGCATGCACGGCGGCAAGTACACCAACTACGCCATCACCGAGACCGACCTGCTCCTCGGCATCGGCGTGCGGTTCGATGACCGCGTCACCGGCAAGCTGGCCACCTTCGCCACCAAGGCGAAGATCGTGCACGTGGACGTCGACCCGGCGGAGATCGGCAAGAACCGCAGCGTGGACGTCCCGATCGTCGGCGACGCCAAGAGCGTGCTCGCCGCCATCGTCGCCGAGTTGCGCAAGATGGGCGCCGAGCCCAAGACCGATGCGTGGATGCGCGTGATCGACGACTGGCGCGGACGCTTCCCGTTCCATTACCACACGAGTGAGAGCGCGATCATGCCGCAGCAGGTGGTGGAGCGGGTCAGGGAGCTCACCAAGGGCAAGCCCACGGTGTTCACTACCGAGGTGGGGCAGAACCAGATGTGGGCGTGCCAGTACCTGCGTATCACCGAGCCGCGTACGTGGGTCTCCTCAGGTGGCCTCGGCACGATGGGCTTCGGTCTGCCGGCGGCCATCGGCGCCCAGCTCGGGCGGCCAGACCACATGGTCATCGACATCGCAGGTGACGGGTCGATCCAGATGAACTCGCAAGAACTCGCCACCGCGGCCATAAACAAGCTGCCGGTCAAGGTGATCATCCTCAACAACGGCTATCTCGGCATGGTGCGGCAGTGGCAGGAGCTCTTCTACGAGCGACGCTACTCGTCCTCCACGCTCCCGCAGGACTGTCCGGACTTCGTGAAGCTCGCCGAGGCGTACGGGTGCTTCGGCATCAGGGCCACCACGCCGGCAGAGCTCGATGATGCGCTCGTCGCGGCGTTCGCCCACGACGGCCCAGCGGTCGTGGACGTGCGCGTGGAGCGCGAAGAGAACGTGTTCCCGATGGTGGCGCCCGGCGGCTCGATCGACGAGATGCTCGGTGGCATCCCCGGTGGCCCGGTCTCGGAGATGCTCGACGAGGAGCTGCTCGAGGAGGTGTGGGAGTAGATGAAGCACACACTGTCCGTGCTCGTGGAGAACAAGCCGGGTGTCCTCACCCGCGTGGCGTCGCTCTTCGCCCGCCGCGGCTTTAACATCGACTCGCTCGCGGTGGGTACCACCGAGGACCCGACGATCTCGCGTATGACGATCGTGGTCTCGGCCGATGAGACCGCACTCGAGCAGATCACCAAGCAGCTCTACAAGCTCATCAACGTGCTCAAGGTCCAGGACCTCGACCCCGGGGACATGATCGATCGCGAGCTCGTGCTCTACAAGGTGAGCGCGCTGCCCGAGCGGCGGCACGAGATCATCGAGATCGCCAACGTCTTCAGGGCGAAGATCGTCGACGTGGGTCGTGCGAGCCTCACGATCGAGGCCACAGGCACAGGCGACAAGCTTGCTGCGATGGAGGATCTGCTGCGCGCGTACGGCATCAAGGAACTGGCCCGCACGGGAAAGATCGCGCTCGCGCGCGGCTCCCGGGACGCATAGGAGGAGACACGATGGCAACGGTTTACTACGAGAAGGACTGCGACCTGTCACTGGTGCGCGATCGCAAGATCGCCGTCATCGGCTACGGCTCGCAGGGTCACGCGCACGCGCTCAACCTGCACGACAGCGGTTGCGACGTCCGCGTGGGCCTACGCGCGGGCTCGAAGAACTGGGAGAAGGCCAAGGAGGCCGGTCTCAAGGTGGCCACGCCGCGCGAAGCGGCAGCCGAGGCCGACATCATCATGATGCTCACGCCGGACGAGACCACCGCGCACATCTACTACGCGGAGATCCACGAGTCGATGACCGAGGGCAAGGTGCTCGCCTTCGCGCACGGCTTCAACGTCCACTTCGGGCAGATCGAGGCGCCGGAGGGCGTGGACGTGGTCATGATCGCCCCCAAGGGTCCCGGCCACATGGTGCGGCGCACCTTCGTGGAGGGCTCGGGCGTGCCGTGTCTCATCGCCGTCGCGCAGGATGCGAGCGGTCGCGCACGCGACATCGCGCTC
This sequence comes from Coriobacteriia bacterium, assembly GCA_016933785.1. Classification (GTDB taxonomy): domain Bacteria; phylum Actinomycetota; class Coriobacteriia; order Anaerosomatales; family Anaerosomataceae; genus Anaerosoma. Next base: position 5,354 of record JAFGAG010000036.1, read on the forward strand.
GCATGGGCGGCCGGCATCGGGGGCGCACGCGCAGCGGTCATCGAGACCACGTTCGCCGAGGAGACCGAGACCGACCTCTTCGGCGAGCAGGCCGTGCTGTGCGGCGGCCTCACGCATCTCGTGCAGGCGGGCTTCGACACGCTCGTGGAGGCCGGCTACCAGCCCGAGATCGCGTACTTCGAGTGCATGCACGAGGTGAAGCTGATCGTCGACCTCATGTACGAGGGCGGCATGGCCAAGATGCGCGACTCCATCTCCAACACCGCCGAGTACGGCGACTACGTCACGGGTCCGCGCATCGTCACCGATGAGACCCGCGAGGAGATGGCCCGCGTGCTGTGGGACATCCAGAGCGGCAAGTTCGCGCGCGACTGGATCCTTGAGAACCGCGCCGGTTCGCCGCACTTCAAGGCGATGCGCCGGATCCACGCCGAGCACTACATCGAGGAAGTCGGCGCCGAGATGCGCGGGATGTTCGCCTGGATCAAGAAGGACGAGGAGTAGGTACCAACGCCGCTTCATGCCGGAGGCGGCGAGAACCACAAAGGCGTCGTCCATGGGGGGCGACGACGACACCCCTGAGAAAGGAAGAGAGTCACGATGCAGAAGAAGTACCTGATGACGCCGGGCCCGACGCCGGTGCCTGCGGAGGTCCTGCTCACGCAAGCCGCACCGATCATCCATCACCGCACACCGGATTTCTCGGCGGCGTTCAAGCAGGCCATCGAGGGCTTGAAGTACGTGTTCCAGACCGAGGGCGATGTGCTGCTGTTCGCCTCATCCGGGACCGGTGTCATGGAGGCTGCGATCGCCAACAGCTTCTGTGCGGGCGACAGCGTCATCGTATGCCGCAACGGCAAGTTCGGTGATCGCCAGAAGAACATCGCCGAGGTCTACGGCCTGAACGTCATCGACCTGCAGTACGAGTGGACCTCCGTGGTTGACCCCGCGGATGTGGCGACCGCCCTTGCCGAGAACCCCGGCGTCCGCGGCGTCATCGTCACGCAGTCCGAGACTTCCTCGGGCGTGCTCAACGACGTGAAGGCAATCGGCGCGATCGTCCGTGAGTATCCCGAGACGATCCTCATCGTCGACAGCATCACCGGCATCGGTGCGGTGGAGTGCAAGACCGACGAGTGGGGTCTGGACATCGTCATGACCGGCTCGCAGAAGGGGCTCATGCTCCCGCCGGGTCTGGCCGCATGCACGGTCTCCGGGAAGGCGTGGAAGGCCTACGAGCGCTCCGCACTGCCCAAGTTCTACTTCGACTTCATGAAGTACAAGAAGAACATCGCCAACGACACCACGCCGTTCACCCCGGCCGTGTCGCTCGTGCTCGGGCTCAATGTGGCGCTGAAGATGATCATGGACGAGGGCCTCGAGAACACGATCGCCCGCCACTCGCGCCTGGCCGAGGCCACCCGCAAGGGTTGTGAGGCGCTCGGCATGAAGCTGTTCGCCCCCGCCGAGGGCCGTGGTTCGGCGGTCACGCCGGTGTGGGTGCCCGAGGGTGTCGATGGCAAGAAGATCGTGAGCATCCTCAAGAACAAGTACGGCATCACCATCGCCGGTGGGCAGGATGACTACGCCGGGCGCATCTTCCGCGTGGGCCACCTCGGCTACTTCGGGCCGTTCGACATCATCACCACGCTTGCTGGTCTCGAGATGACGCTCGCCGAGCTGGGCTACGAGTTTGAGCGCGGCGCGGGCATCAAGGCCGCCGAAGCCGTCTTCATGGGGGAGTAGAGATATGAGAGTACTGGTAGCTGACAAGATCTCGGACACCGGCATCGCGAAGCTACGCGCCGGGGGATACGAGGTCGACGTGAAGACGGGCCTCGCCGAAGACGATCTCGTGGCGATCATCCCCGGGTACGACGCCATGATCGTGCGCTCGGCCACCAAAGCCACGCGTCCGATCATCGAGGCCGGCGTGAATCTGAAGATCATCGGCCGCGCGGGTGTGGGCATTGACAACGTGGACGTTGCTGCGGCCACCGAGCGTGGCGTCATCGTCTGCAACGCGCCGACATCGAACGTGGTGTCCGCAGCCGAGCAGACCATCACGCTCATGCTGGCCACAGCGCGCAACACCGCGCAGGCCAACGCGTCGATGAAGCAGGGCAAGTGGGAGCGCTCCAAGTTCACCGGCACCGAGGTGTACGAGAAGACGCTTGCGATCATCGGTCTCGGCCGCATCGGCACGCTCGTGGCCGAGCGCGCCCGCGGGCTTGGGATGAAGCTCATCGGTTACGACCCCTACACGAGCGAGGAGCGCGCTGCCGCGCTCGGTGTCACGCTCTATGCGACGATCGACGAGCTCCTGCCGCTGGCCGACTTCATCACGGTGCACCTGCCCAAGACGAAAGAGACCATCGGCATGTTCGGCGCCGAGCAGTTTGGCCGGATGAAGGACGGCGTGCGGCTCGTGAACACCGCCCGTGGCGGCATCTACCAGATGGATGCGCTCGTGGATGCGCTTAAGAGCGGCAAGGTGGCCTCGGCGGGGATCGACGTGTTCGAGACCGAGCCGTGCACGGAATCGCCGCTGCACGAGCTCGACAACGTGGTGCTCACGCCGCACCTCGGCGCTTCGACAGAGGAGGCCCAGGACCGTGCGGGCGATCAGATCGCCGAGCTTGTGGCCGCGGGCCTCTGTGGCGAGATGGTGGACACGGCCGTGAACATCGCGCCGGTCGCACCCGAGGTCATGGAAGCCGTGGGACCGTTCCTGCCGGTCGCCGAGGCACTCGGTGCAGGCATCGGTCAAATCGCACGCGGTCCGGTGAGCGAGATCGAGGTGCACTTCATCGGGCATCTCGCCGATCAGGACACGCGCATCCTCAAGACCGCCATGCTCAAGGGCCTGCTCACCGTGGTGGGCCAGGATGCGGTGAACTTCGTGAACGCGAACCACTACGCCGAGCAGCGTGGCATCGTGGTGACCGAGAACAAGCGGGTCGAGAGCATGGACTACGTGAGCCTGATGGTCGTCGTGGCCAAGAGCGGCGACCGCGAGTTCAAGCTCGGCGCCACCCTCATGGGCAAGAAGAACGAGCCGCGCGTGGTGGTGTTCAACGAGTTCGCCATCGACATGGCGCCGTCGCACCACATGCTGTTCCTCGAGTACACGGACGTGCCTGGCGTTGTGGGCAAGGTGGGTACCGCGCTCGGCGAGAATGGCATCAACATCGCGTCGATGCAGGTTGGCCGGACGGGCGAGGGCGGTACGGCGCTCATGGGTCTGAACGTGGACTCCGCGATCCCGGACGCGCTGATGGACCGCATCAACGCCAAGGCCGAGGTATCCGACGCGTGGACGGTGGAACTGTAGGATTCCTGCCCGGGTATGGCGAGGGGGCCCGTTCGTGGGCCCCCTCGTTGCATGTCAAGTGTCCAAATCCAATACAAGATTGGTTCAATTACCGTCTTGATATGTCATTGAGATTGTTTCTACACTGATTTCTGCATGTTGTGCCGTCGTTCGGATGATCGATGTCCGATGCCAAGGGGGGCTTGGCGGCACTGAAGCCGGCGGACTCTGGGGGGAGTGCCGGAGCGACGGCACAGGACTGGCACGCGCTCAACGACAACACCCTCGCGTTCCGTAATCAGGCACGGAGGGTGGTGAGACCATGAATCACTTGCGTCTGTTGAACGGTTCCCGTGACTCATTGCCTGAGAAGGCGTGCTCGATC
>JAFGAG010000037.1 GCA_016933785.1 Coriobacteriia bacterium
GAGGCGCCGACGCGCGCGGTCATCTGCCAGCACGCATCGAACGTCACGGGAACCATCCAGCCGGTCGGGGATATGGCCGACGTGGCGCACGCGCACGGCGCGGTGCTCATCGTCGATGCGGCGCAGGCCGCAGGTCATCTGTCCGTCGACGTGCGAGCGCTCGGTCCGGACGCATACGCGTGTTCCGGACACAAGGGTCTGCTCGGTCCGCAAGGTATCGGCGCCCTCTACCTCTCGCCGGAGTTCGAGCCCCGCGAGCTCATCGAGGGTGGTGGCGGGGGAGACTCGGCCGATACGGGGCAGCCCACGCGCCGTCCCGACCGGTACGAGAGCGGCACCGGCAACACGCCCGGGGCGGCAGGTCTGGGCGCTGCGGCGCGCTATCTCCGCGGACACGGTGACGCACTCAGGGATCTGGAGTGCACGCTCACGCGGCGCCTCCATGAGGGGCTCGTCGAGATTCCCGGCATCAGGGTGCTCGGACCTCCGCCCGCCGAGGAGCGGGCGCCGGTGGTGAGCGTCGTGCACGAGCGCATACCACCGGATGAGATCGCGCTCGCACTCGAGCGACGCGCGGGCATCGCCGTGCGGACGGGTCTTCACTGCAGCCCGTGGGCTCACCAGACGGTCGGCACGATCGAGACCGGTGCTGTCCGCTTCGGCATCGGGTATGGCCTGACCGGGGCAGACGTGGACGTCGCCCTGGAGGCCATGCGGGACATCTGCCGATGACCGCAGGCTCAGCGCGGTTCGCTGTGTTCGGCTTCGAGACCACGCACGATGCGGTGCGTGCCGAGCGCGTGCTGCTCGAGCGCGGCGTCAGCGTCCGCCTGATTCCCACTCCGCGAGCTCTCGGGGCACTCTGCGGACTCGCTGCCCGCGTGCCGCATGAGGACGCCCGCCGTACACGCGAAGCGCTCGCGGAGGCGGCCGTCTGTGCGCGGGGTGAGATCGAGATCGAGGACCGGGGTGACGAATGACTCCGGCTGCCCGCGCTAGCGGACGATGTAGACCGGCGTGCCCACCCCTACCCGCTCGTAGAGCTCCTCGACATCCCAGCGATGCATCCGGATGCAGCCGTGCGAGGCTGCCGTGCCGATCGAGTAGTCGGCGCTCGTGCCGTGGATGCGGATGCCGGGCGCGTTGAGATTGAGCGCCCGGGTGCCCAGCGGGTTGCTCGGCCCGGGGGCGATCGTGCGCGGCATATCGGCGGCCCATGCCGAGCCGGGATTGGACCACGTCGGCATATAGCGCTTGAGCGTGATGACGAAATCGCCGCGTGGTGTCGGGTGACTCGGCGTGCCGACGGCGACGCCGTACTCCTTGGCCAGCTCGCCGCGCTCGTACAGAAGCAAGCGGCGCTCGGAGATGTCCACGAGGATCGCCGGGCCGAGGCTGCTCTCGCTCACCGTCGGCTGGGTCAGCTCGACCTGAAGATCGATCTGTCGGGAGCCGTTCCGCAGGGCGCCGAGCAGGCTCTGGCGTGTGGCCGTCTGGTCGACCGTTTCGCCCGGACGGGAGGGGACGAGCACGAGCCGGTCGCCATCCACGGTCATGGTGGCCTCGACAGGCTCGCTGTCCACGATCTCCGCGACCGAGGCGACCCACAGGTCGAGCGCTGCCTCGTCGACGCTGACGTCCACGCTTGCCGCTCCGCCGGCCGGCCGGCGGAGCGTGCGGTCCGCGACCCGGCTGACGAGGGCCGAGGACTTCTTCGGGCTGAACGCCTCGGCGATCATCGCGTCCACGTCAACGGAGACGAGCGAGGCGGCGTTGAGCGTGAACGTCCGGTCACCGTAGGTGACCTCGACGGGTGCGGCCAGCGGCACGGCGATCCGCTCGGCCGCCACGTTCCGCGCCTCATCGAGCGTCATGCCCGCTACGTCGAGCTCCGCGATGCGCGAGCCCTCGGGGAGCACGTCGCGCGCGAGGTAGTCGTCGGCCACGGCGAACGCCCCGCCTCCGGCGGCGGTGAATAAGATGAGTGCGGCGACGAGGGCCAGGATGCGGACCGGTGCGGATGCGTGCTGCATGAGGAGTCTCCAAGTACGTGCTGGTGCGGGCCGTATCGGCATATTCTACAATGGCGACGCAAGCATCGGGCGGTCGGGGGGTGTGTGGAACAAAGACCGGAGGACAGTCTCACTCGGGGCAGTCTCGAGAGACTCCTCGAGAAGGTGCGGGCCGACCGCGGCCTGGACCTGTCGCAGTATCGCCCCCGGTACGTCGAGCGCCGCGTCGCCACCCGGTTGCACGCGCTCGGTCTGCAGACCTACCGGCAGTACTCGGCCCGGCTTGACACAGACCCCGCCGAGTACCCGCGCCTCCTGGATGCCCTCACCATCAACGTCACGCAGTTCTTCCGCGACCCGTCCGTGTTCGAGTTCCTGAGAGCCGAGGTGCTGCCCGCGCTCTTCGCTGCCAAGGCCGCGCGGCATCAGCGCATCGTGAGGATCTGGTCGGCGGGGTGCGCCACCGGGCAGGAGCCGTACTCGCTGGCGATGGCTGTTCTCGATGAGACGCGCCACGCACGGTCGCGGAACATCCTGCCGACCGTCATCGGCACGGACATCGACCGCACGGCGCTCGAGGCGGCCAGGCGGGCCGTGTATCCGGTGGGTCAACTCGCGCACATACCCGAGGCGGACCGTGCCCGCTTCGTCGAGGTGACGGGCGATCACTTCCACATCCGGCCCGAGGTGACGCGACACGTTCGACTCCGATACCTCAACCTGTTCGAAGATGAGCCGATACACGGAGTGGACGTCATCTTCTGCCGCAACGTGTTCATCTACTTCAACCGCAAGGAGCAGGAGCGCATGCTGCAGGTGTTCTGGGACGGGCTGTCGCGCGGGGGCTACCTCGTCCTTGGACGATCGGAGCGGCTCGCGCCGTCGATGGCCGAGCGGTTCGAACTGGTGAGCAGCAGGGAGCGTGTGTATCGGAAGCCCGCCTGACTGCATCAGGCGGTACGGTTTGTTATCGTGGTCCGAAGGTGCTCTGCCGAGCGCCGACCGAGTCGAGGAGGAACCGGATGGATCGTTCGTACCGGTCAAGTGAGGTCCGTCGGGGTCTGTCGTTCGAGTTCACGATGCTGACTTGGCTGACGATCGGTCCCGCTGTCGCGGCGGGGCTGACGGCGACCGGGCTGTTCGCGCTCCTGGTGCTCGAGATCGATGCGGGCGCGCTCGCGGCGGTCGCGGCCTTCGGCGCCATAGCGATGGCGCTCTGCGCGATACCGGGCTCGTACGCATGGCGGCGCGCCTTCAAGCGCCGGGTGCTCGAGCCTCTGCGCGACCTGGGTGCGGTGATGACCGAGGCCGGAGCGGGCGACCTCACGGTCCGGGCCGTCGCACTCAGGGAAGATGACGAGATCGGCATCCTCGTCATCGAGTGCAACAGCCTGATCGCGTCTCTGGGGGAGATCGCCGCACAGGTGCGGCGGTCCTCAGAAGCCGTCACCAACGCCGCCACCCAACTCTCGGCATCGTCTCAGGAGATCAACGCTTCATCGATGGAGATCAGTTCGTCGGTGCAGCAGATCGCGCACGGTGCAGAGCTGCAGTCGCGCAAGGTCGAGGAGACCTCGTCGGCCATGCAGTCGATCTCGGAATCGATCTGTGCGGTGGCCGACCAAGCGGGTGAGGCGAGCCAGACGAGCAGCGAGGCCGCGAAGGCGGCGCTGGCGGGCGAGCAGGCCACACACGAGGCCATCGCCAAGATCAACGAGGTGCGCGATGCGATCCTCACGCTCGCCGACTCGGTGGAGACGCTCGGGCGGCGCTCGGAGGAGATCGGCAATATCGTGGACGTCATCACCACCATCGCCGACCAGACGAACCTGCTGTCGCTCAACGCGGCCATCGAGGCCGCTCGCGCGGGGGAGTCGGGTCGTGGCTTCTCGGTCGTCGCCGAGGAGGTCCGCAAGCTGGCGGAGGGCTCCGGCAAGGCCGCCGAGCAGATCGGCGAACTCATCAAAGACGTTCAAGCGGAGACGGCCAAGGCGCTCAAGTACATGCAGATCGGCACGAACGAGGTCGCCGTGGGCGCCACCGTGGTGGGTCGTACCGGCGATGCGCTCAGGCAGATAAACGAAGCCGTCAGCCGTACGGCGAGTCTGGCACAGGAGATCGCGGCCGCCACCTCCGCCCAGGCGGCGCGCACGACCGATGTCGACCGCGCCATGCACGACATCGCCGCTGTGGTGGAGGAGAACGCGGCGAGTGCCGAGGAGACCGCGGCCGCGGCCCAGCAGCAGACGGCCTGCATGGAGGAGATCTCGTCCTCGGCGCAAGACCTCGCTGATATGGCACATCGCCTCCAGGAGTCGGTGCACATGTTCCGCCTTGCCGAAGGGGCCTCATGGACGGAGTCGTGATCGGGGAGCGTCGCCAGTACGTGCTCTTCCATCTCGGGGCCGAGGAGTACGGCCTCCCGATCAAGCGCGTCCAAAGCATCATCCGGTACGAGGAGCCCACGTCGGTACCCAGGGCGCCGGCCGGGGTGGACGGCGTGTTCAATCTCCGGGGCCAGGTGATCCCGCTCGTCGATCTGGGCCGCCTTCTGCTCGGAGTGCCGCTGGTTCCCACGCCTGCCGCCCGCATCATCGTGACTGAGGGTGCCGTAGGTGCGGTCGGTCTGGCGGTGGATAGCGTGCGCGAGGTCGCCGGCTTCGCGGAGGACGAGATCCGCTCGGCCCCGGCCGAGGTTCTCGGTCCCGAGACGAGCGATGCGTTCGAGGGTGTCGTCAGCTATGGAGAGAGGCTCGTCATCCTGCTCGATCCCGACAAGGCACTGCCGAAACCGGTGTCCGCTTCGATCGCCGCCCGGCGGGAGGAGGCGTCAGATGTCTAAGACCGTCCTGGTCGTCGATGACGCCGCGTTCATGCGCATGATGATCCGCGACATCCTTGCGCGCGAAGGCTACGTCATCCACGAGGCCGTCAACGGCAGGGACGCGGTGGAGAAGTACCGGGAGCTGTCGCCCGATATCGTCACGATGGACATCACGATGCCCGAGATGAGTGGCCTGGAGGCGCTCCGCCTCATCCGCGAGCACGATCCTGCGGCGCGCGTGCTGATCGTGAGCGCGATGGGACAGCAGAAGATGATCGTCGAGGCGCTGGAGTACGGCGCCATGGACTTCCTCGTCAAACCGTTCCAGCCCACCAAGGTGCTCGAGACGGTCAAGAAGTGCCTGCAAGCAGTACCACGCGGCTGAGTGGGGAGCCATGCGCTCCACGATCAAGGTCCTCGTAGTCGATGA
>JAFGAG010000038.1 GCA_016933785.1 Coriobacteriia bacterium
CTCCTCGATCGCCTCGAGCTCACGCACCAGTGCATCGTACGCGGCATCGGAGATCTCCGGCTGGTCGAGCACGTAGTAGCGCCAGGCGTGGTGCCGGATCTCCGCGCGCAGCTTCTCGGCGCGCAGATCGGCGTCATCATGTGATGTTGGCGCGCACGGTCCTTCAGCGCTCATCCGCTGCCTACTCCTCGCCCTTGAGGGTCTGCACGTGGACGTCGTTGACGGAGTAGATGACCGCTTCGGGTACAAAGCGGTTCATGCGCTCGGCCTCGTAGATCCACACGTCGGTCAGCGTGACTTTGAAGTAGATGCCGCCGGAGCTGTTGACGGGCTCCACGTCGACACCGTTGGCGAGATACGCCCTGAGCTCCGTCTCGATGTAGTAGGTGAAGACACGTGCCGCATCACGATACTCGTTGTAGAGCGCGAGGCGACGGTCCGCTTCGAACATGTCCAGCTCGTCGATGCTGTCCATTCGCACACCCCTTTCCGAACCGGTGACACCTACCGGTGGCCTATCAGCCTACCGGCTCCAACCGCACGTCTCCACGCGCGCCGATCGCATCTCCTGCTATCACCACGGCACCCCGTATACCCGGAACCCCGCATGCCCACGCGAGCGCCCTCTCCAGATCATCCTGCCCGTGCACCCGGTTGCCGAGCGCGGTCGCCACAGCGTCCGCAAGCGCACCATCAGTCGCGATGACGGTAGCCGCGTGCGCGGAGCCGAGGCTGACACTATGCCCTACTTTGCCTGAAGACGTGCAGACCGCGACCGGACAGGCGTCGGCGTCCAGCGCAAGCGCCACCCGACCCGAGAGCGGAGAGTCCCCGGCCACGAGCAGCACGCGGCGCGGCGCGTGCCCGATCAGGAAGATATCACCGCCGTTCTCGACAATCACCTCGGCCGATGACGGCTCGAGCGCACGTGCCACACGCTCCGCGATCGCCCCTGCGACAGCAGCCATCGGACCGCAGCCGGCCGCCTCGGCCGCCGTCGCCATGGCTCGAACCATCTCGGGCGCATCCGCCTCCACGGCCACCGGTACGTAGCTCTCGGCGAAACGCGGATGCAGCGCGAGGTATCGCTGGAGGTCGTATCGCAGGATCTCGACCGTCCGCAACGCGTCATCCGAGAGATCGCGGCGTGTGAGCACCTGCAGATCGGTCTCACCGAGCGTGACGGCTGACGCCACCAGGCCGGAGGCGTCCACGACGTGCCGGTATGTTCGGGGCTCCCACACCATCGGTCCATGGTAGCAGTCCGGGGGATATACTCTCATCAGGGAGTCATCCGACTGGTGGAGGCCCATATGCGCGAGATCCTCGAGCTCTGCGTGAAGATGGACGTCTTCGCCGACCGGCTCTATCAGTCACTCGCACGCGACTGCGCAGAGCCCGAACTCGCCGCGTTCTTTGGCCGAATGGCCGAGGACGAGGCGCAGCACACCGATTGGTGGGAGGGCCTGCTGGAGGCCTGGGAGAACGGGCTTCTGCCCGATCTCGTCAACGACACCACCGGTCTCACGGAGCGCCTGAACGATCTCTACGCGGAGCTCGAGACGATCGACCTCGATTCCCTCGGGTCGCTCGATGTCGAGCAGACGCTCGCGCTTGCGGCGCGGGTCGAGTTCTTCATGATCGACCCGGTATTCGGCGAGTTGATCGAACTGACCGAGCCGGCGCAGGCGGTCAAGCGCCACGCCGTCTACCAGGTGCACGTGCAGCGGCTGGTGAACGAGATCGCGCGCAGGTTCCCCGCCGACTCACTCGCGGCGCTTCTCGCGGCGAGCCTCACGCGCTCCTGGAGCGACACGATGCGCCTGGCAGCCTACGCGACGCATGACCCCTTGACCGGCCTGTACAACCGTCGTGCGCTGTACACACATCTCCCGCAGTGGACCGCGTGGTCCGCTCGGTACGGGCACCCGCTCGCGGTGCTGCTGGTCGACATCGATCACTTCAAACACGTGAACGACCAGTACGGCCACGCCATGGGCGACGCGGCGCTCCAGGCGGTCGCAGCCGCGCTGCGCGCGGGCGTGCGCGGCTCGGACCTCGTCGTGCGGTACGGCGGAGACGAGTTCGCGGTCATCGCCCCCGAGACGGCGGAGACCGACTGCACGGAGCTCTCCACGCGGCTCCTCGACTCGGTGCGTTCGATATCGGTCACCGCCCCCAACGGTGACACCCTGCGATTCACCGTGAGCATCGGTGTCGTCGTGAGCCACGACGTCGCAGGTTCGGAGCCGCGCAGCGTAGAGGGCCTGCTCGCAGCGGCCGACCAGTCGCTCTACGGCGCCAAGCAGGCCGGTCGCGACCGCTCTGGCGCGTGCATCCTTTTCGAGAAGGTCTAGGGGCCGGACGGCCCTAGCCCAGTAGTTCGGCCGCGTGATAGCTCGAACGTACGAGCGGTGCGCTCGCCACACCTGAGAATCCGAGTCGACGTCCGACCCGCGCGAGCTCGGCGAACTCCGACGGTTCGACGAACTCGGCGACCGGCAGGTGCGCCGCGCTCGGACGCAGATACTGTCCGAGGGTCAGCAGTTCGCAACCCGCCTCGCGAAGATCGCGCATCACGGCTACGACCTCGTCGTGTGTCTCACCGAGTCCAAGCATCAGGCCCGACTTCACTGGTATCTGCGGCACGCGCCCTTTGACGCGCGCCAGTACGCCGAGGCTCCGGCGGTAGTCAGCGCCGGGCCGCACCGTCTCGTAGAGCCTGGGTACGGTCTCGACGTTGTGATTGAAGACGTCAGGGAGCGCATCCACCACGGTGTCGATGGCCTCCGGCTGCCCGCGGAGATCACTCACCAGGACCTCGATCGCGACCTCCGGCGTGCGGTCCCGAACCGCGACGATGGTCGCAGCCACGTGCCCTGCGGCCCCATCTGCGAGATCGTCGCGCGTCACCATGGTGATGACCGCGTGCCGCAGGCCCATCCGCGCGATCGCCTCGGCCACGCGTGCGGGCTCATCGGGGTCGAGTGGTGCGGGGTGGCGCGACTCGACCGCGCAGAACCGGCATCCGCGCGTGCAGACGTCGCCCGCGATCAGGAACGTGGCAGTGCCGCTGGCGTAGCACTCACCGCGGTTAGGGCACTTGGCCTCACGACAGACGGTGGAAAGGTGCAACTCGTCGAGCAGCCCCTCCACTGCCGCGTACTCACCGCCGTGCGCGATCGGGCGCCGGAGCCATTCAGGCAGCCGCCGTGCCCCCACTCCATGCTCGTAAGCCACGCTAGCAACCGCACTTGGCTGCGGCGTCCGCGCACGCCATGCGGATGACCTCGGAGACGGTGGGGTGCGCGTGCACGGTCTCGGCAAGCTGCCGTACCGTGAGATCGTGACGCATCGCGAGCGCCACCTCGTGGATCGTCTCCACCGCGTGTGGTCCGACGATCTGGCAGCCGATGATCCGCCCGGAGCCCTTCTCGGCCACGAGCTGCACGAATCCGTCGCTCTCCCCCTCGCCGAGCGCTTTTCCGTTGGCGGCGAACTTGGCCACGGACTGCGTCACGTCGAGCCCGCGCTCCTTGGCCGCGTCGCGAGCGCTGCCCACGACCGCGACCTCGGGGAACGTGTAGACGCAGGCGGGTATGCAGTCGTAGCGCACGCTCTCCATATGCGTCCCCGCGCCGGAGAGTTCGGCCACCGCGTTCCGCGCAGCGACGACACCCTCCTCCTCGGCCACATGCGCGAGCATCATCCCGCCGATGAGGTCACCCACCGCATACACGCCTGGCACTGAGGTGCGGAGGTGCGCATCCACCTTCACCGCACGTCGATCGAACTCGACGCCGGCCTCCTCGAAGCCGAAGCCTGCCGAGTTGGGCACGCGACCGACCGCGCTCATGACGATGTCGCTCTCGAGCACGGCGCCGCTTCTGAGCGTGGACCGCATCCGCCCGTCGACCCGCTCCACCACTTCGACGGCATCGCCGAGATGGAAGACCACGCCCATCTCCTCGAGGGCGGCCTGCGTCTGCTTCACCACGCGCTTGTCGTTGCCGGGAAGCACCTGCTCCATGAGCTCCACGACATTGACCACGCTGCCGAAGGCTGCGTACGCGCACGCGAACTCCAGTCCGATCACGCCTCCACCGATGATGACGATGTTCTTCGGGATCTCAGGGAGCGTGACCGCATCGTCGCTCGTCCACACACCCTCGAGCTCGTGATCGATCGAGGGAAGACGGAACACGTCGGAGCCCGTCGCAAGGATCACCGCATCGGCCTCGATCGTCTCGCGCGAACCGTCGGCCAGCGTGGCCTCGACGCTCCGCGGGCCGCTCAGCCGGCCGTCGCCCTCTACCACGCGCACCTTCAGCCTCTTCGCGCTCGACTCGACCTGGCCGACGAGCTCGTCGACGACCCCCTCTTTGCGCTGCCTGAGCGCATCGATATCAACCGACGCGACCGCGGAGTTGAGGCCGTAGGTCGCCGCCTCACGGGTATCGGCGACGATACGCGCCGAGCGCAGGATCGTCTTGGTGGGGATGCACCCCCAATTAAGGCACGTGCCGCCGAGACGCGCACGCTCGACGAGTGTGACCTCGGCACCAAGCCGGGCAGCCTCGAAAGCCGCGCCGTAGCCGCCAGGACCGCCGCCGAGCACGACGATACGCATCGTTCGCCTCCTGTGTGATGTTGGTACCGCGGAGACCCTACGGCTCCGGACGGTACTCCGTCTCCGTGACCACTTCGGACTTGATCATGCCGACGAATGCGGTAAGTGCCTCGATCACGTTGGGTCTGATGTCCCCGCCAACCATGACGTACATGATATCGTCGCCAACTTCGAGGTGTCCCTCGTTGACCCACACCCGGACGATGGAGACGCCCTCCATCAGGCGGGCCGTCCCTACCAGTTCCTCGAGACGCTCACGATCGACCGAGAGGTCCATGCCTGTCACGGGACGTCCATCGCGAGAGTAGGACCGGACGACTCCGTTGTGGCACAGATACATCCCGACATCCTTGGCTGCCACTTCTCGCTTGGCTTCCGCAAGCCAGGCATCCAGACTCGGTGTGACGGATTCGCTCATTGCAGCCGCCTTTCGCTGTCGCCAGCCCGTACTCGGGGATGATAGCACGCACCCATCAAGCCTCAGGGGTGCGTACGGTCAAGTTCGCATGCCTTGGGAATCGCATGTCGGAACGTCGCCGCCTCACACGTGAGGAACTTGTCGAGAGCCAGCCCGGCGTAGCGCACGACCGGATCGGTCGCTTCGCGGCTGACGACGACCGCGAAGAGCACGCCCCACGCGGCCAGATGCTCGATGAAGAACCGCCTCGCGCGTACGACCGCACCGGCATCGCCTACCGCGGCCATCCGGAGGCAGTGGCCCACGTACGAGAGCTCGGTGGCGATGTCGCCCGGGCCACGCTTCACGCCACCGATCGCGGGGGCCGTGAAGGCGCCTTCGCGGTACGTCTGCGAGAGCACTTCCAGGCACGTCCGTGGATCCTCGCTCACGTACGTCGACTCGTCTGGCGAGAGCACGTTGGCGAACGGGTCGAACCCTTTCTGCTCTCCGTACAACCGCTGCCGCTCTCGCACGACCGCTTCGCGCCCCTCCTGCGTCCGGATCGATCTGTCGGCTGCGGCGTAGGTCGCGACGACCGTCGCCTCATCCACCGTGCGGCTCACCCGGCAGGACCGCATCGACGTTCGCAGGCGGCGCATCGCCACCGCCACCTCGGAGATGTCACCCCTGAACAACCGGGCGAGCGCCTCGTACGAGACGATGCGATCATCGATGACGCAGGTGCATATACCGTCGCCGTGCGCGCACGTCTGCCGCGCGAGCTCGAGTGCAGCAGGATCGACCTGCGTCGCGGCCTCGGCTGCATGCGCCGCCGCTCGCGCCGCGAGCGCCTGCTCCCAGTCATGCTCCTCCAGACCGATGCGCAGTCCGGCCGCGAGCGTCGGAGGCAGTCCCGCTGCGGACATGTCGTGGACGACCGCCTCGACGTCGTAGGCGACGCGATGTTGGATCGTGGCCAGCCACATGCTGGTGGTGCCCACACGTCGGCAGGCGGTATCGACCGAAGCCGCCGATAGGACGTCCTCGTGCTTGCCGATCACCAACTCCACCCACGTGGCACGGGGGTCGCCGTCACGCGGCCGACCGACAGAACCCGCGTTCACCCAGTGCAGGAACCGGTCCGCCGTCACAACGACCCGGTGGAACGGCGAGTGGGTATGCCCGCAACAGACGACGTCAGCGCGAGCCTCATCGATGCTCGCCGCGAGCAACGCCGGCTCGGCATCGGCTTCGATGACGTCGTGCACCTGCCGCGGCGAACCGTGGCACAAGAGGATCCTCGCCCCTTCGACGTCGAGCAGGATCTCCGGTTCGAGTCCGCGAAGGAACGCAGCGTCCGCAGGCGACACCGAGCCGACCGCGTACGCGTACGATTCGGCACCATCGAGCGTCTCCTGTGGCGTGAGGAACTCGGTACCCGGTGTGGCGTGGTGCTCGCAGATCGCCTTGTCGTAGTTGCCCTGGACCACTCTGTCGCCGAGCTCGCGCACGCGGGCTATGACCTCCGCCGGGCGCGGGCCGTAGCCCGCAAGGTCGCCCAGGCAGTAGCGCTCGGCCATACCCTGCGCGTCCATGTCCGCGATCACCGCCTCCAGGGCGACGATGTTCGCGTGGATGTCGCTGTACAGGGCGATCCGCTGCACGTGAAGACCCCTATCCGGTGAGTATCTTGCCCACCGCCGCATCGAGCCCGAGCGGCATCACATGTACACCATCGGCGATACTCCGTATATCCCTCACCTGTTCGGTGGCAAGCGCGATGGCCTCCTCGGCGGGATCATCGGCAGCGCTGATACGTTCGGCGATGTGATCCGGGACCATGAGTCCGGCAAGGTGCTCGTTCACGAACTTCACGACGCGCGGACTCCTTATCACGAGCACGCCTGCGATGACCTTTGCGCCGAGCGGGCGGACCGCGTCGACCGCGCGCTGGAGCTTGTCCATGTCAAAGATCGCCTGCGTCTGGAAGAAGCGCACACCGGCCTCGATCTTCTGCTCGATCCGGGCGAGTTGGACGTCCCACGGCTCTGCCTCCGGGAACATCGCCGCACCGATGTAGAAGTCCGTGGCGCCCTTCAGGTCGCGCCCCATCATGTCGTGGCCCTGGTTCATGCCGCGTGCGATCGTCGCAAGCTGCGTGGAGTCCAGGTCGAAGACGCCCTTGGCGTGCGGATGATCGCCGGCGCGAGGGTCGTCACCGGTCACGACAAGCACGTTCTCAAGGCCAAGCGACCACGCGGCCAGCAGGTCCGACTGGAGTGCGAGGCGGTTCCGGTCACGACACGTCTGCTGGAAGATCGGCTCGATACCCCGGTCGAGGATCGCGCGCGAGGCGGCGAGACTCGAGAGATGCAGGCTTGCCCCCTGGTTGTCGGTGACGTTGAGCGCATGACAGTACGGCGCGAGCAGGTCGACCGACGCGTGCATGCCCGAGAGGTCGGTACCCCGCGGCGGCGCCACCTCACCGGTCACCACGAACTCGCCTGTGTCGAAGAGCTCCTTGAGGCGGCTCACCGTGCCCCCTCGCGGTCTCCGGCGCGACGATGCGTGACACGGTCGCGTATGTTCACGCCGCCCGGCTTGAGCGCCGTAGAGAAGTCCTTGGGGGCGAGCGTGCCGCCGAGCCCGCGGCCCTGCTCTGTGAGTCGCCGCTGGATACGCACGTGCGTGCACTCCCGATCGGTGAGGACCTCGCACATCCCGTTCCACATGCCGCCGCACGGGCCGTTCAGCAGCCCCTTTGGACACGTGGTCACCGGGCAGATGCCAGCGGTCATGTCCAGGACGCAGTCGCCGCATGTCTGGCACCGCTCCTCGAACACGCCGTTCCGCACGACCGTTCCGAGAAAGAGGGACTCGAGTCCCGGGAAGACGGGCTTCGCGATGGCATCGGCGGTCGTCTGGACCCCGGCGCCGCACGCGAGCACGAGCACGGCATCAGCGCCGTCGATCTCATCGCGGTGCTTGCGCGCGTCGAGCTTGGTGCCGTTGAGGTGGCAGGTGACCTCGCCCACCGTCCAGCCGGTCACCTCGTAGCCAGCGGCGGTCAGGCGACCGGCCGTCTCGACCAGCTCCTTCTCTCCACCCGTATGCGCGACCGTCGCGCACTGCCCGCAGCCCATGAGGAAGACGCTCCTGGCGCCGATGCTCTCGAGATTCTGTATGATGCGCGCCCAGTCGCGCGGCTTGGTGATGATCATGCGGTCTCCCTGCGTGCCGCGAGCGCACTGCGGACTGCGCGTACGCAGCCCGGCGCATCTTCAGAATACCCCGCGCCAAGCGTGTCCGCGAAATCGCGCGTCACGACCGCACCGCCGACGAAGACCGGTACCTCCGACCCTGCCCGTATCGCGTCGACGGCACGCTCCATGTTGGGCAGCGTCGTCGTCATGAGCGCCGAGAGGCAGACTGCATCGGCGGCACTCGAAGCCTGAACGAACGTTTCGATCGGGACGTCCACGCCCAGGTCCTCAACGAGGAACCCTTGGCTCTCCAGCATGCTCACGCAGATGTCTTTGCCGATGGAGTGGATGTCGCCCTTCACCGTGCCGAAGACCACACGGCCCTCATGCGTGGCGGTCCCCTCGGGCAGATGCGACTTCGCGCGCTCCACCGCGGCCTTCATCGCCTCGGCGGCCGCGATCAACTGTGGCAGGAACACCTCGCCGAGGCCGTAGGCGTCACCGAGTCGCTGGATGGCGGGCGTGAGCACGTCAGCGATGACCGTCTGCGGGCTCGTGCCCTCGGCGATGAGCGCATCGACGAGCCCGGGCGCCGAGTCCGCATCCCCGCGCTCGACGGCGAGCGCGAGCCTGTTGGGCGTACCGGCGGCCGCTGGCTGCGAGGGCTCGGGGCCCTCCCCTTCGCGTGCGGTGACGTGCGCGATCCAGCTCTCGGCCCGTGCGTCCTCGCCGAGCAGCACGTCGGTGGCCGCTGCCGCGGTCGTCTCGTCGAGTCCGACCCTCTCCGACGGATTCACGATGCCGGCCGTAAGACCCGCCTCGGAGGCGAGATCCAGGAAGCGCGCGTTGAGCTCGGCGCGGCCGGGCAGACCGTGGCTCACGTTGCTGACACCCGCAATCGTCGCGAGGCCAAGCTCGCGGGAGACGCCCGCGATCGCGTCGAGCGTCGCCCGGGCGCCGTCAGCCTGGGTCGCCGCCGCAAGTACGAGCGTGTCGGCCACAAGGTCGTCGTCGGCTAGCCCCGCGCCGTGAGCCGCCGTGCGAACACGCTCGATCACCGCGACACGATCATCCGCCGTATGCGGGATGCCCTCATCGTCGAGCGCTAGTACCACGGTGGCCGCGCCGTACTGTGCCACGAGTGGCAGCACCGCATCGAGCGAGGCCCGCTCGCCGCTCACGCTGTTCACCAGCGCGCGCCCCGGATAGACGCGCAGCGCCGCCTCGAGTGCCTTCGGATCCGTCGTATCCAGTACGAGCGGTTGATCGACCAGGCCGCTCAGGGCGAGGACCGCCTTCGGCAGCATCACCTGCTGATCGACGCCGGCGGCGCCGACGTTCACATCGAGGAGGTCGGCACCCGCATCGACCTGCTCGATCGCATACTCGCGCACCACGTCGAGGCGCTCCGCGCGGAGGCTCTCGGCGAGACGCTTCTTACCCGTGGGATTGATGCGCTCCCCGACACGCACGAACGAGCCGCCGCCGATCCGCACTACGCCTCGCGGACCAGCGACCCTGACGCCCTCCGGCGGGGCGGGGCGCTCTGCCGGGGACCGGTCGCCGATGTAGCCGGCGATCGCGCCGGTGAACGCGGGGGTGGAGCCGCAGCACGAACCGATGAGGCTCGCGCCCGCGTCGACGAACCGCGCAGCGTACTGGCCCATCTCCTCGGCCGTGCCGGGGAATACGGTGACGCCATCCACCAGCTGCGGCAGGCCCGCGTTGGGGCGGACGATGATGGGGAGCGACGTGGCACGCGCCATCCGCTCCACCAGCGGCAGCATCTGCTCGGGGCCGAGCCCGCAGTTGAGGCCGACAGCACTCGCACCTGCGGCCTCGAGGATCACCGCCGCGGTCTCGGGGTCGGTGCCCGAGAGGTCCATGCGGCCGCTCAGACCGAACGTGCAGGTCACCAGGACCGGGAGGTCGGTGACCGAACGCGCCGCCAGCACCGCGCACCTCGCCTCGGCGATATCGGTCATGGTCTCTACGAGCAATGCATCGGGACGCTCCATCGCAAGCGCCGAGGCCTGCTCCGCGAACTGATGGAACACCACGTCGAAGGCCACCGCACCAAGCGGCTCTATCACGAGCCCGGTCGGGCCCATATCACCCAGGATGTGCGTCGCACCACCGGTGCGCGCCAACCTCACCGCAGCGCGGTTGAGCTCCACCAACTGGTCTTCGAGCCCGTAGGCCGCAAGCTTCGCACGCGTCCCGCCGAACGAGTTGGTCGTGGCGCAGTCGGCTCCCGCGAGATCGTAGAGCCGGTGGACCTCCTCGACGATATCCGGCGCGGTGACGTTGAGCTGCACGAGCGACTGCCCCTCGGGGAGGTCGTGCTTGTGCAGCATGGTGCCCATCGCTCCATCGAGCACGAGCACATCGCGGCCGAACCGCATCTGTATATCAGGCATCCGGGCCTCCCTCGCGTGTGGTCGTGTCCCCGCCTGACGGGGTCCGTGCCGCTCCGGCACCCTTGTCGGCCAGGTACGAGGCCACGAAGCGGTATCCGGTCATGTAGATGATCCCGAAGAATGCGCCCATCTGGAGCCAGGAGCTCACGCCCATGCGCGCGTTGAACCTCGCAAGGTCGCCGCTGGCCGAACCCCACAACGCAAGTCCGGCGAAGGCTGCGATGACGCCAATGAGGCTCACGCGCAGGAACAACACGCCGGCGCGCGCACTCGCCCGGGCGCCGATAGGCATGGCGAGCACGACGAGCAGGATCGCCACCACTCCTGCTATCGCCATACCCTGTACGAACGGCATCTGCGGCATCCGTGGACCCCTCCGATCAGAACGTCAGCGTGATCGCCCGGCGCGGACACGCGATCACGCAAGCCTCGCAGTACACGCACTTGTCCTTGTCGAACGTCAGCCGCTGCGTCACCGGATCGAGTGTGAGCGCGTCCGGCTTGCAGACGGCGGTACATAGCCCGCAGTCCACGCAGCGGTCCTCATCGAGCACGATGTCGCTCGCCGCCTCGTTCACGGTGAGGCCCTGGCCCTCCAGGAACGCGACGCCCGCCTGGAACGCCTCCTTGCTGCCGGTGACCTCGAGCACCATACGCCCTTCCTGCGCGGGATGGATCTGCGCACGCAAGATGTTGGGCACCAGGTCGTAGTCCTTCACGAGGTGGTAGATGACCGGCTTCAGGGACTGCCGGGGCGGGAAGGTGAGATCGAGCCGTTTGCGCGCCATCTAGATCGCCTCCCCCGTCCTGATATCGAGCGGTTTCGTACCGGGTGCTCCCGGCTGCGGCAGCTGCTGGACCGGCGGCGCGAGCATGAAACGCTCCTCGGCGATCCACCGCTTCAGTTCCGCCGCGATCGCACGCGCCTTCGGCAGCGACGAGACCGGCCCAGTGGGTACCCGCTTGCCGTCCACCTCGATGCATCCGCTCCGAAGTCCGGCGTAGCTCACGGTGCCGAACGAGGGCCGCGAGCGTCGCTGCACGCCGTAGTCGTAGATGGTCGCCGTGAGATCCGCATCGGTGAGCGCGAGCGTGGCTGCGATGTCCTCGTCGAGCACCGGGATCGGCACACCGATGCCCACGAAACTGGACACGCCGTAGCCGGTGAAGCTCGCTGCCGAGAAGTACTCGGGGCTCGCGGCCTTGAGATCGGCGATGACCGCGAGCGTGCCCGCGGGACGCACCGGCACGCCGTGCTCGTCGCGGTCGGTGTGCGGATTGTGCTGCGTCCCCTCCCATGCCACGTATCCCGGCGCGCCCGCTACGAAGATGCGCGACCCGATGCCGATCGTGCGGTACGTGGGATCGTTCAGGAGCGGTGAGAGCGCGCCTGCCGAGCAGTACGTCGCGTTGCCGAGACGTGGTAGCAGCGTGCCGAGGTAGGTGTGCAGCACCCTGTCGGTGGTGTTCACCGCGACAGCGTAGTTCTGGTACGCGTTGCGCGGATTGAAGAAGTATGCCTGGTTGAGGTCATCGAGTGTGACCCACGTGTCGATCTCCGTGCGTGGATAGCAGTCCGTGCCCGGACTCGACGCCTTCAGTCGCACCGCACGACCGCGCAACAGGTCTTCGATCACATGCGCGCCACCGTACTCGATACCCCGCACGGTGCTCGTCTCGGTCACGCCGAGATACGTGTCAACGGCCGCGAGGCCGCCGTAGGCGGGCACGTCGTTCAGGGTGATCTCCGTCATGCGGATAGGCGGGTCGGAGTGCCCGAAGTTGAGCACTACGCCCGACGAGCACATCGGCCCGAACGTCCCCGTGGTGACGACGTCCACGCGCTTGGCGGCCGCTTTCACGCCATCCTCTGCGGCAAGTGCGCCGAACTCCTCCGCGGTGAGGACCACCGCGTCCCCGGATGCGATCCGGGCGTTGATCTCTTCCCAGCTCTTGGCCATCAGACCTACCTCCGAACACGAAAAAACACCTCCCGCCCGGACTGTTCGTCAGGGCGAAAGGCGCTTCTAGGCGTCTTTCGCGGTACCACCCGACTTCGCCACTTTCGTGGCCTCATCTCGAGCACGGGACGGTGGTGGTTCCGGCGGGCGGGACTGCGCCGGGTGTCCGATGCTCTCGAGCCCATGGTAACGGGGGCGTCCGTCCGGCATTACTCGGCGCAGAAGCGTTCTCGCGCGTTTCCTCCGGATGCCTCAGGGGCCATGTTCCGCGGTCTTTCAGGCGCCGGTTCGCAGCTACCCCGGCTCTCTGCAGCCCTACTCGCCCTCGCGTACTCATCCCCATCGCTGGCGACGTGCTGTGCGATTGTCATGACAGGGTACGGTCCGGCTTGCCGAGGTGTCAAATCACGCGCGACGCTCGATGTCGGGCGACACCGCGTCGGCGACGATATGATCGTGATCGAACGCGAGCGATGGAAGCGCATCGAGTGCGAACCAGCGGGCCTCGGCCGCGTCGTCTGCACCCGCCACCTCGGCCGGACGCTCGAGCACCGCACGATACGCAGCCGACACCGTCCAGCCACGCGGATCGCGACCGGGGTCGCCGTACACCCCCACGAGATCGAGCGGACCTTCGAAACGCAGCCCTGTCTCCTCCGCGAGCTCACGCCGTGCGGCGTCCTCAGGGCGCTCACCCTCGTCGACGAACCCGCCGGGGAGCGCCCACCGGCCCGCGAACGGCTCGTTGCCACGCCGGATCACCAGCACGCTGAGCACGCCGTCGACAGATGCGAATGCGACGACGTCGGCGGTGAACGCTGGACGCGGGAACCGATACTCGACCATAGGCCGAGTGTAATCGCTCCCACCCGCACGCGATAGCGAGGGAAACGTCCCACGCGTGGGTACTTTGTCCGTACAAGGGGTGCTTTCCGGGGAGGTGTCTACGATGATTCGCTGGCGCGTGGCTTCCCGTCCGTTCGTAGCGGTCGCGGTGGTGGTAGCGCTCGGGGTCGCGTCCACTGCGAGCGCGGCGCTGTCGTTCACGCCGACGGTCCTGATGAACCAGCCGGGATACGACTTCACGGGCCCCAAGATCGGCGGACGGTACATCGTCGCCGAGCGCACCGCCTCGACATCGGACATCGTCGTGTACGACCTCCAGACCGGCGTGGACACGTCGATCGGCTACGGAGACGGCAAGGACCAGGACATGCCAGCCATCTCCGGTTCGCGCATCGCCTGGATCGATCACACCGAGGCCGACGGCGAGGTCTGGTACGACGACCGTGCCGACATCATCGCCCCGAGGCGTATCACGACCGATGCCGCCGATGACGTCGCCGTCTCGATCGATGGCAACCACATAGCCTGGATGAATGGGCAGGCGCCGGGCCGGCAGATACGGTGGTTCGACATAGATCGCAACGTGTTCGGCACCGTACCCGGGACGAACCTGCCCAACGGCGTCTCGGTGGACCGTGGCAGGATCTGCTGGTTCGACACGGACAAGACGGTCAACTACGACGGTGTGTACCTCTACGACATCGCCACCGGTGACGAGATGACGGTCCGGGAGCGTCTGCACTCCGCCGCGACGATCGCTCCGGACTCACCAGCACTGCACGGAGACATCGTCGCATGGAGCGAGACGCCCGACCTCACCCCTACCGACTCCACGATCTACATCAAGAACGTCCGGACGAAGAGCGTGCTGCCGGTCAGCGGGAACATCTTCAAGCAGTTGCGTCCATCCGTCTTCGGCGACCTCACCGTCTGGCAGGACGAACGGAATGCCACTGACGACATCTACGGAATGTGGGAGCCTGATTGGCCTGACGATCAGGTCGTCACCGCCAGTGAGTGGAACGAGGTGAACCCGGACGTGTTCGGGCGCAGCGTGGTCTCACAGCAGGACGTAGGTGAGCTCCGTGTCGCGCTCTTCGTCGCTCCGCTCGCGCCCACCCGCATATCAGGCGACGACCGCTACGAGACCTCGGCCGAGATCGCACGTACGCGCTTCGGAGCGGCGACCAACGCCGTGCTGGCTACCGGCGAGGACTTCCCGGACGCGCTGTGCGCGAGCGCTCTGGCAGGTGCGCTCGACGCACCGCTGCTGTTGACGCGCAAGGACACCGTGCCGGCGTCCATCACGTCCGCGCTGACCGAACTGGGCGTGGAGAACGTCTGGATCGTGGGTGGCACGGGCGTGATCTCCACAGCAGTTGACACACAGCTCACCACCGCGGGCATGACGGTCATGCCCCGCGTCTCAGGGGTCAACCGCTACGAGACCGCCAAACAGGTCGCGTACCTCGTGATGGACATCGTGCAGTCCAACCCCGAAGGCTACTGGCGTCACGAGGCGTTCTTCGTCCGCGGCGATGAGTTCGCCGACGCGCTCTCGGTGGCACCGCACGCGTACAACGAGAAGATCCCGATCCTTCTGGTCGCACCGGATGATGTACCGCAAGGTACCGAGGACGCCGTCACGTTCTGCTACATCACCGAAGGGCATATCATCGGAGGCACAGGCGCGGTCAGCGCCAGCGTGGCAGCCGAGATCGACGCGATGCTCGGCGACGCGGCCGACCGATGGTCGGGAGCCGACCGCTACGCGACCTCGGCCGCCTGCGCGGCGCATGGTGTGGCCCGGGGATGGCTCGACTTCGACGATCTCGGCATCGCGACCGGACTCGCGTTTCCGGACGCACTCTCGGGCGGAGCGGCATGCGGCTACTACGGCAGCCCGCTCATCCTCACACCCCCCACGGCGATCGTGCCCACAACGAACAACTTCCTCGACGTACGGCGCTTCGAATTCGGCGGCATGACGATCTTTGGCGGCATAGGTGCGGTCAGTGACTCGCTGGTCCCGGACCTCACCGCCTATCTGAACTAGAGGAGGGATGAGCCGGGCACGTGGCCGGCGCTCCACGAGTTCTCCATGAGAGGGGCACACCGGGCGCACAACCGGTGGAGATACTGGTCGTGCACCACCCGGTGGAAACACCAACCCTCCCTCCTCGCACGCGGGGCGGGACCGGAAACCCGGTCCCGCCCCGTACGCATCGCCCGTGGGATCGGATCAGCCGAGAAGGAGATCCATCACACCCCTGCCGGGGTCGACGAAGCGCCCGGTCGCTGCGGCAGCGATCTCTGTGTACGCGGTTGAACCATCGACCGGGATACCGGGGCCAGCGAGCACGAATGGCACCGGTTCGCCCACATGCGTCTTGAGCTCGATGGGCGTCGGGTGGTCGGGCATCGCAAGGATGCGGATGTGTCCTACACAATCGCGCAGCACCGAGATGATGTCCCGGTCGATAGCCTCGATCGCGGCCACCTTACCCTCGGTGTTCCCGCCGTGACCCTCTTCGTCGGGTGCCTCCACATGGACGATCACGAGGTCGTGATCCTCGAGGGCATCGAGGGCGCCTTCGATCTGGGCGTGATAGTCGTTGTCCGAGCCATCGGTGACCCCGGGGATGTCGAGCCGGTCGATGCCGAAGAGCACCGCGAGACCATTGAGAAGGTCGACGCCCGAGGTCAGGGCGGCCTTCACACCTCGCGTCTCTGTGAACGGTCGGAGCCCCACCGGCGCCACCCCCGGCCAGAACGGCCAGATGTCCGTGGCAGGCAGGTCGCCACGAACGCCGCGTTCCTGGTTTTCAGCCGACCGCTCGAGCACGCCCCGCGCGCGGTCCATCAGATCAAGCAACAACTCCGCGCCATCACCGGCAGGCGTCTTCCCTTCGATAGGCTGGTCGCTGATGTCGTGAGGTGGAGTGTATGCAAGGTCGAGCAGCTCCGGGTGGCCCTTCACCACCAGGATGTGCCGGTATGCGGTCCCCGGATAGAACGTGAACGTCTCGTCGCCGAGCGCTTCCGCGAGGTCCTCCACGATCATGCGTGACTCCTCGGTGCGGATGTGTCCGCACGCATAGGAGGCCATCATCCCATCGGCGATGTGCACGAGGTTCATGCGCATCGCGATCTCATCAGCCGCAAGCGTCACACCGAGACTTGCGGCTTCTATAGCCCCACGTCCCACGTAGTCCGCGACCGGGTCGTAGCCAAGGATGGACGTACAGGCAGCCGAAGAGGACGGCTCCACACCTGCAGGCACCGTCTGCGCGAGGCCGACGACCCCCGCCGCGGCAAGCGCATCGAGGTTGGGCGTGTGTGCATGGCCGAGCGTCGTCTTGGAGCCAAGCTCGGCGAGCGGCCAGCCGGCGGCTCCATCCAGGATCACGATCACGTGCTTCACAGGTACCCCTTCCGCTGCGGACCAGCTGTAGAATCGTACCCGCACGCAAGGGCCGCACACAAACAGGGAGGTCGAAGCGATGGAGAACGACGACTCGCTGCCCGTGCTCGACGGTGACGGATTCTCCCTCCGGCCGCTCGAGCACACCGACGCCGACATCCTGCTTGCGCTGCTGCGCGAGCCGGGCGTCGCTCGCTGGTGGGGATCGTATGACGCGGAGAGGCTCGAGCGCGACTTCTTCGACCAGAGCTCCGCGTACACGTACCTCGTGATCGTCGATGACGTGGTGGCGGGGGTCCTCCAGTTCCACGAGGAGACCGACCCCGGCTACAGACATGCCGGGATCGACATCACCCTCGGTGAGCGCTACCAGGATCGCGGCCTCGGGACGCGGGCGCTCCGGCGCCTCATCCGGTACCTTATCGATGAGCGCGGGCACCACCGCATGACGATCGACCCCTCCGTGCACAACCCCTGTGCTGTCCACGTGTACGAGAAGGTGGGCTTCAGGCCGGTGGGCGTGATGCGCAAGTACGAGCGCGACATCCATGGCGAGTGGAGCGACGGTCTGCTTATGGACCTGCTCGCCGAGGAGTTCATCGACACGCACTGACCACAAGACTCCATGAACGGACACCGATGGAAGACGACCGCGAACAGATCGCTCGCTGGCTCGACGCACTCTACCGTGAGCAGCGCGTCGTCTCGCAACTCGACGCCATCGGGAAGGCGCAGGTGTTCGACCTGCCGACCGATGCGATGGACGTGGTCGAGGGACTCCCGCCGGGCCGCTACACGCGGTCCCGGCTCTGCGACCAGCTCAACAGCGCGATCGTCGGTCGCGGGCTGTCGCGACAGCTCGGCACGCACGACTAAGAGGCGCCGCGGATGCGGTAACCCTTACTCCTCCATGCGTCTGCCAGTCGCCATGACGTGCCACGGCAGCCGGCCCTCATCCACCGCGACGTCGACGAACCCGGCTGCGCGGATGACCCCGGCGAGCGTCTCGGCGCTGGCCCGCGAGATCAGTGGCGGACCCTTGGGCGTTTCACGAGCGGCCCAGTCGACCACCAGCAACCGGCCGCCCGGCTTGAGCAGCCGGTGGGCATCGGCGTAAGTGGCAGCCGCATCCACGAGTTCGTGGTGGAGGTTGATCGTGTAGACCGCGTCGGCGAGCCCGTCGGGGAGCGGCACGCACGTCTCCTCGGCCGCAACGGGGACGATGCGGCCCTCGACCACGCCGGGACGGTGTGCCCGGATCCAATCCAACGCCTCTTCGGCTATGTCGGTCACGTAGACCGTGGCCTCAGGCGCGCGCTCGGTGAACGCCTCGGCGAAGAGCCCTGTCCCGGCCCCTATCTCGACGACGACCGAGGGGCCCTCGGGCAGTCCGAGTGCGTTGAAGAACACGTCCGGGGGCAGGCTCTCGAATCGGGCGGGATCGTTGAGCTTCTCCAGCTTGCGGATGTCGAACTTGTGGTGTGTCATCTGGAACCTCCTTGCGGTCGATTCTCGCACATGCGCACGGCACCGGCAGGTTCATGTACCATGCGCACATGGACACCGTGACCCACTACGTCGATACCCGCGGGCTCGATGATTCGCGCCCCGCGTTCAGCCGCGCGGTCGTGACCGGCATCGCGCCCGGTGGCGGCCTGTTCGTGCCCGAACGGCTCCCGGAGATGACACTCGAGGAGATCCTCTCCCTCTCGGAGCTCACATACCCGGAGCGCGCTGCGGCAGTATTCACCCGCTTCGGCGTGGACGTGACCGCCGACCGTGTCACAGCGCTGATGTCCGAGGCCTACGGCGGCCAGTGGGACGACGAGCGCATCGCGCCGGTGGTCGAGGTGGTGCCGGGCATGCACGTGCTCGAGTTGTGGCACGGACCTACGAGCGCCTTCAAGGACATGGCGCTCCAGTGCATGCCGTTGTTCTTCTCCGAGGCGGTCGAGGCGATGCAGTCGGCCGGTGAGCTGACCGACGACTTCCTCATCCTTGTGGCGACCTCGGGTGACACCGGCAAAGCCGCACTCGAGGGCTTCGCAGACCGCGCGCATACCGGCATCGTCGTCTTCTACCCGGAGGGTGGCGTCTCCGACATCCAGCGCCTCCAGATGGTCACCCAGCGTGGCCAGAACGTGGGCGTCTTCGGCGTCCGCGGGAACTTCGATGACTGCCAGAGCGCGGTGAAGGCGGCGTTCAACGACGCGGACTTCTCAACCGAGTTGCGCGATCGGCATGGGCTGCGGCTCTCCTCGGCCAACTCCATCAACTGGGGACGACTGCTCCCACAGATCGCGTACTACGTGAGCGCGTATGCCGACATGGTCGCCTCAGGCGGCGTGAAACCGGGCTCGCCGATGGACGTCTGCGTCCCAACCGGTAACTTCGGTAACATCCTCGGCGCGTGCTATGCGAGACACATGGGCGTGCCGATCGGGCGACTCCTGTGCGCGAGCAACGAGAACAACGTCCTTACGGACTTCATCGCCACCGGTACGTACGACATCTCGGATCGCGCGTTCGTCACCACGCCGAGCCCGAGCATGGACATCCTCATATCGTCCAATCTCGAGCGGCTGCTCTACCACCTCGCCGGCCCGGATGCCGTGCGCGGCTGGATGGCCGAGCTCACGGCAAACCGCCGATTCACCGTCGATCGCGAGACGTTCCGCCAGGTGCGGGAGCTCTTCTCCGCGGATTGGGCCTCCAACGACGAGAGCCTTGCCACCATCCGGCGCGTATACGACGAGCGTGGCTACCTCATGGACCCACACACCGCCGTCGCCTGGGAGGTGGCCGAGCGGCTGCGCGGCCAGGATCCGGTGCTCGTGGTCGCCACCGCCCACTGGGCCAAGTTCGGAGCCGACGTCTACAGAGCGCTCACCAACGCACCTTACGGCGAGCCTCTGTCAGGCGGCGCCGGCGCGATGAGCGGGCTCGAGTTGCTTGCCGAGGTGCGGCGGATCGCCCCGAACGTCGGCCCGGTACCCGCTCCCCTCGCGGAGATCGCCTGCCTCGATCCCCGCTTCTCTGAGGTCGTCGATGCGGGCGCCGCGGGTGTGGAGGATGCGGTCCGGGAGTGGCTCGGCCGGTAGGACCGCTGCGAGGGCCGAACCTGCGCGACACTTCGCGACCCTGGACGTCCTCCCCGAATGCGGTTCGGAGCTCCTCCGCTTGGGGAACATCATCGTGAGCCTGTTGTTCGCCGACGACTCGACCGCGGCATCCCATGCGACGAGCACGCCGGCACTCATGATTGGTGGATCGCATGCCGCGCCGTACGCTGCGTGACGCTTTGACCGGCTGGTTCGCCCCCCGGGAGTCGGCCGGGATGGCGCATGCCGGCACTGTACTCGCCCATCACGCGGAGCGACTCATGCGCACGAGCGGAGTCATGAGCGTCGGTGTCGGCACCGACGCTGCAGGCGATCCCGCGATCATAGTCGGCGTATCCGGCCATCAGGCCGCCGAAGTCGGACTGCCTGAGAGTATCGACGGAGTGCCGGTACTGGTACAGGAAGTCGGTAGGACTGAGGCGTTCTGATCCCTGTCCTGGCCGACTCCTCCCGAAGGCCCAATCGGTGAACGGCGTGCGACACGCCACTTGGTTGGGTACTATGTGACGCACATCACACTTCATCGGGGGGATGATCATATGCAACACCCACTCAAGCGACTGCTTTCTCTTGTGGTGCTCGCAACTCTTCTCGCGTCCATAGCGAGCCCCGCGGTCGCGGCGAAATCAACCACGCTCCGTGGCACCGTGAGTGATCGGGATAGCGGAGCACCCATCGAGGGCGCGGTGGTCGTGCTGACCGGCACCGGTGGTCAGGGAGACTACACCGCCATCTCCGGAAGCGACGGCAGCTTCTCGCTCACGGCCACGGGCGGGACGTTCAACGTCACCTGCACGGTGGAGGGCTATGCGCCGTACACGAAGACCGGCGTCACGCTGAAACCGGGCCGTGCGATCACGCTGAACATACAGATGGTCTCGATGACCGGCATGCTCGAAGGGTTCGTCAGAGACGCAACCACCGGGGACCCCGTCCCCGTGGCAGCGGTGACGGTGACACCCGGTGGTGGCAGTGCCGAGACTGATGAGTCCGGCTTCTACACCATGAACGCAGTACCGGCAGGTGAGGTTACGGTCTGCGTCGAGAGCGAGGGCTATCTGCCCTTCGCAAGTGGCCCCGTCGCCGTGACCGGCGGCCAGGTCACCCGGTATGACGTACTCCTCGAAGCGCAGACTGCAAGCGTCCTTACCGTCGATTCGGTCAGCGCAGACCCGCAGCGATTCGAAGAGAGCACCGTCTCGACCGTCACGCTCGTCGCAACTGTCAGTGGGACACCGACCCAGTACGAGTGGACACAGATCGCCGGCCCAAAGGCGATCATCACCGACCCAGGCGCCGCCTCTACGACAGTGGACGTGAGTGAACTGAGCGTGGCGGCCGACGCCGAGCTCGTGTTCCAACTCAGGGTGGCCGATGAGGACGACTCGACCGCGTCTGGCACGGTGTCGGTCTACGTCCATCCGATCGACATGGAGCCGATCCTCGGTGAGAACATCCAGATCGGTGGTTCGTCCACCGCAGTCGAGACATTCGCGCATGATGGTGCCACCTGGACCCTGTTCAACATCGGCAGCCGACTCATCGCCACACCGGTCGGCATGACGAAGGGCGCTGCGTATTCCGCCTACGCGCCCGCCGGCATCCACGATATCGAGGTCGTGACGGCGGGCGAGGTGCGCTACGCGCTCCTCTCATGCGGCATCGCCGGGATCGTCGTTGCAGATATCACCGACCCGACCGATATCGTCCTGCGTCTACCCGTCCGCATCGGCTTCTATAAGGACGGCATCACCTTCACCGAAGGTGGCGGCGCCATCCTCTACGACAACGTGATCGAAAGCGTGACTGCTCACGTCGCTGGCCTCGCCACGGATGGCACGACGCTCTGGATCGCCGACAAGGACTTCGGCATCCACCGCGCCCCGCTTTCGAACCTGCTCGGCGAGAGCGGCCCCGTGCTTGAGGAGGACGGCACCCTCGTCGTGGACCATGAGGTCTACACGCTCCAGTACGCGGGCGAGAATCCGTGGGGCGGCCCGATGGGTGTCGAGCTCATCGGTGACCGGCTGTTCGTACCACTGGCAGAGCTCGGTCTCGGCATCTTCGACGCCGAGACCCTCGAGCAGGTCGGCGGCTACAACCTCTACACGGATGCATCGACCGCTGAGGACTGGTTCATCGACATGGACGTCACCGAAGCGGTCGCCACTGACGCAGACACAGGCGAACCGTTCCTCGATGCATCCACCGGCATGCCCGACTACCGCCAAACGAACTTCGAGATCATGAACATCATGAAGGGCGACTCCACGGATCCCACGCCCTGGGCTGACTTCGACCGGTACGGCAAGTACTACTACACCGCACACCGGGCGGATCTCGTAGACGACGGGATTCGACAGATCGCGTACATCGCCTATGGCCTGGGTGGCCTCGTCGCGGTAGACGTGACCGGCTACGACACCGCAACACCTGAAGCACCCCGAACTGGCACATACCTCGGCTACGTGCCCGCCGTCCCCGCCAACGGACCAAGCGAGCCCACCGGTGAGCAGTCGCAGAGCCTACTCCCCCACTTCGGGTCGGGCATGCTCAAGGAGTCCGGCATCATCGACGTGAAGGTGGCCGATGGGAAGGTCATCTGCTCCGAGCACTTCGCCGGACTCATGATCATCGATGATGCCGCGCAGCCGGAGAACTGGAAGGGAGCGGGCGCACCGTACGACAACGACACAGACGACGTGCTCGGCAACCACTGGCCCGACTACGAGTTCATCACCAGCTTCGATATGTCGCCCTACGATCCGAACGACAACGAGTCGCTGCCCACGTGGATGTACGAATACCCGTGCATGCTTGCCACGACCGAGATCAACGGTCATGGCAACAGCATCACGGTACTGCCGGATGCCCTCGATCTCACCTCTGCAGGACAGGTCGATGTCCTGCAGTGCGCGGGAGCCGGCGGCTTCAACTTCGTGGACATCGTGGACCTCGCCGCACCGGCCATGGCGGACCGGTTCGCCAACCCCGTTTACTTCCCGTCCACCGATGAGATCGGTGCCGCCCCGGACGGGAGCGCCACACAGACGATGGCGATCGGGCACGCACAGGGCATCGACAGCTCAGATCGATACATCTACGTAGGTGACGGTCCCCACGGCATCTCCGCATGGAACATCACGGACGCCGAGGGCTTCGCGACCGATGACATCCACGTCGTGGGCAACACCCTCCAGGACGAGTACCCGATCACGATGAACGGCACCACGATCTACCCGGCATCGCACGCCACCAATGTGGTGTTCGATGACGCGACCGATACGGTGTGGTCGGGCAGCGCGAGCCTGGGTCTCCGCCGAGTCGACGTCGGCCCGATCGAAAGCGCTCTCGGTACAATCGGGGCGCCGCTCCTGCTGCCGCTCGCACTCACTGACTGCTTCGAGCACAACGGCGAGTGGGGCACAGTGAAAGGCCTGCAGTACCAGGACCACGCCTACGACACGGTGATCAAGGGC
>JAFGAG010000039.1 GCA_016933785.1 Coriobacteriia bacterium
CGTCCGCTGAATGAACTGACCGAACGTGTCGACGACCGCCTCGAACGAGCCGTAGTGGTCGAGATGATCGGCTTCGATGTTCGTGATGATGCTGACCTTCGGGTCGAGGTAGAGGAACGACCCGTCGCTCTCGTCAGCCTCGACGACGCAGTACGCACCCCCGCCGCACCGTGCGTTCGCGCCCATGTCGTTGAGCTCGCCACCGATGAGGAATGTCGGGTCGAGTCCGATGCTGTCGAGAACCGTTGCCATCATCGAGCTGGTCGTCGTCTTCCCATGCGTGCCCGCAACCGCGACGCAAGCATCGTCGCCTGCGATATGCGCGAGCATCTTGGCCCTGGGCCACACGGGGATACCGCGTTCACGGGCTGCCTTGAGTTCCGGATTGCTGTCCGGTATCGCCGAGGAGACCACGACGACCTCCGGATCGCCGAGGTTGCCCGCCACGTGCCCGACATGCACGGTGATCCCCGACTCCTGGAGTGACGTGGCGTACCGTGACGCCTTGAGGTCGGACCCGGTCACCACCTTGCCGCGGTCGTGCAGGACGCGGGCGAGCCCGCTCATCCCCGCTCCACCGATCCCTATGAAGTGTGCATATGCGGCAGAGGTCACCGCGTCTCCTCTCTGAGAACTCCCGTGCCTGTCGCGAGTGCCGCCACCCGCTCGTCGGCATCCCGCCGTCCGAGCATCGCAGCGGCGCGTGCCATCCCATCGCGCCGGTCGGCATCCTCCAGCAGACCGGTCACAGCCTCGGCGAAGGGCGCACCGTCAATCTCCGCATCAGCGAAGACGAGCGCCCCACCAGCATCGGCTACCGCACGCGCGTTGAGCGTCTGATGGTCATCGGTGGCGTACGGGTACGGGACGAGCACCGAGGCACGTCCGATGGCCGTGATCTCGGCGATCGAAGTGGCCCCTGCCCTCGCCACGACCAGATCGGCAGCAGCGATGGCGTCACCCATCCCGTCGATGTAGTCAGCCACGTTGTAGCGGCCGCTCACATCCCCCAGCTCCGAGGCGACGCGTTCGGCCACCGGGGCGGCCTCAATCCTACCCGCCACGTGCACGACCTGCAACGACGTCAACGCCGCAAGCCGGGACGCCATCCCGGCGAACGTCTCGTTCAGGTGCCGCGCACCGCGGCTCCCACCGAACACGAGGAGCACGGTCGCGTCGGGGTCGAGTCCGAGAGCCGCTCGGCCCCGTTCCCGGTCCGCGCGCAGCACCGCCTCCCGCACGGGATTTCCGGTCACGACCGCGCGCTCCGGATGCGCAAGGTGTTCGATCGATGCCTCGTACGTCACGCCGACCGCCCTGGCCCACCGGGACAGCACCCGGTTGGCAAGACCGGGCACCGAGTTCTGCTCGTGCAGGACGAGCGGTACCCGACGTATCAGCGCAGCGAACCCCACCGGAAGTGAGACGTAGCCGCCGAATCCGAACACGACATCAGGACCCCACGTCCGGATCAGGCTGCGCGCCCTCGACAGTGAGCGGAGCAGCAGGGCCGAAGACGTGATCAGTGTGAGGGGGCGGGCACGATCGAATCCCCGCGCCTGCACGCCGAAGAACGCGATGCCCGCCTCTTCGACAAGGCGGGCCTCGAGGCCGTCGGGCGTGCCGACGAACGCGACCTCATGCCCCTCGGCGCGAAGACGCTCGGCTACCGTCAACGCGGGATAGATGTGACCCGCCGTTCCGCCACCGCTCAACAGTACCCGCACTCTGAGACCCCCTGCCGTTCCCGGGCCGGACGAGCCGGACCCGTGCCTGTCCACTGTAGCGCGACACCGCAAGAATCAGGCCGACGGAAGCCAGCGTCAGCGTGAGTGACGAACCGCCCGCGCTCACGAACGGCAGCGGGATACCGGTGATGGGCATGAGCCCGGTCACGGCCGCCATGTTCATGAGCGCCTGCCCGATGATGAGCGCCGTCAGACCGCCCGCAAGCAGCGAGCCGAACAGGTCCCGGCTCTCGAACGCTATGCGCATGCCTGCGTACGCGAAGACGCCGAACGCGATGATGACCGCAATCGTGCCGAGCAACCCGAGCTCCTCGCCGATCACCGCGAAGACGAAATCGGTATGCGCGGCGGGGAGGTAGAAGAACTTCTGGCGCGAAAGACCGAGTCCGATACCGGTGGTGCCGCCGCTGCCGAATGCGTACAGCGACTGGATGATCTGGTAGCCGCTGTCCGATGGATCAGCCCACGGGTCCAGGAACGACGTGACGCGCTCCATGCGGTAGCCCGCGAAGAGCACGAGCGGCACCGCGGCGGCCAGCGCCGCCCCGAGCGCCGAGAGCAGCCATCGCGCCGGAATGCCCCCGATCCAGAGAACGAGGACGACACCGATCAGGAGAGAGACGGTTGTACCCATGTCCGGCTGCAGCATGATGAGCACCACGACCGGCACGACCGCACCGCCGAGCCACCAGAGGAACTGCTTCGTCTCCATCCTGCGCCTGCGCCATTGCACCATCAGGACCGCGGTCACCAGCAGACAGCCGAGCTTCGCATACTCCGATGGCTGCACATAGCCGAAGCCAAGGTTGATGGAGCGCGTGGCGCCCCACTTCCCCACTCCCATGAACTGCACGACGATGAGACCGAGCAGCGAGACGCCCCAGATGCCCCACGCGATCACCTGTGGGCTCAGGACGCGATTGCCCGAGCGGCGGGCACGGAAGTCCCATCGTGAAGCGATGAGAAGCGCTGCCGCACCCAGCAGAGCGAAGAGCGCCTGCTTCTTGAGGTGATAGGCGCTGTCACCGAACTGGACGTAGTCGGCGACGGAGGACGCGGAATACACCATGAGGATGCCGCCCAGGACGAGCACGAGGGTGGCGCCGAGCAACCAGTACCCCGCAGGACTCAACCCGCGCGCACGGCCACGACTCATCGGACCCCCCCGAGCGCGGCGACGAGTTCTTTGAACCGGCGTCCCCGCTCTTCATACCCGCTGAACTCATCGTACGAAGTGCATCCCGGTGCGAGCACGACGACCGAGCCTGGCAGGGCGATCCCGTGTGCCAGTGCGACAGCGTCCCTCAGGCCTTCTGCGGCCGTCACCCGCGTATCGAGCCCTCCGAACGCCTCGGCGAACTCCGGTGCGGCCTCACCGAAGACCACGACGTCGCGCGTGCGATCGGCGACCGCCCGCGCGAGCGGGTGCATGTCCACTCCCTTGTTGCGTCCGCCGAGCAACACCACAAGAGGACGGCTGCCGAAGGCGGTCAGCGCCTTGAGTACGGCGTCGGGATTCGTGGCCTTCGAGTCGTTGAAGTACTCGACGCCATCGACGACGCCGGCGGGTTCGAGGCGGTGCTCGATCGGTTGGAACGTCTCGAGGCCCGTGCGTATCGCATCGATGCTCGCGCCTGCCGCCCGCGCACACGCCGCGGCCGCGAGCGCGTTGCTCACGTTGTGGTCACCGCGGATGCGAAGCGCCCCAGTCTCCACGAGCGTGTGTTCTTCGCCACGCTCCTGCAAGACCAGCATCTCGCCGCGCAGGTACGCCCCTCCCTCCGGAGTCTGCAGGCGACTCACGCGTCGTACCGTCACGCCTCGCGACGCGATCGGGTCCGCATAGACGGCCGACCCGGCATCGTCGATGTCGATAACCGCGGTGTCGCCGGGGACCTGGTGCGCGAACACCTTAGCCTTCTCTGCCGCGTACGCCTCGAGTGAACCGTGATAGTCGATATGGTCGGGTGTGATGTTGAGCAGAGCCGCGACCCGCGGGTGGAAGGTCTCGGCGAGCACCATCTGGAAGCTCGAGACCTCGGCCACTATGATCCCCGCCTCACCGAGCTCGCAGGCGACACGCGCCGCGGCGGGCCCGATGTTGCCCGCTGGCTCGGCCGCAAAACCTGCCTCGCGGAGCAGGTGTGTGACGAGAGCCGTCGTGGTGGTCTTCCCGTTCGTACCGGTGATGGCCACCCATGTCGCCTCCGAGAGGCGATACGCGAGCTCGATCTCGGAGATCAGAGGAACGCCGAGACGTCGCGCACTCTCCATGAGTGCCGAGGTGGGACGTATCCCCGGTGATGCGACGATGAGGTCACCGCTTCCCACCCGCTCGCAGCCGAGCAGCACCTCGGCCCCACGCGCTTGCAGCTCATCGGCCCGCGCGGCGACGGCCTCCCCGGCGCCAGAATCGATGACCGTGACGCGCACGCCCTCTGCGCGACGAGACAGCCCCCATTCGGCGGCCGCGACCCCTGACGCTCCGAGGCCGAGTACGACGAGATGTCCACTCCAATCACGCACTCTAGAACCTCGCCCTCGCCACGAACCACAACGCGAATCCCGCGCCTGCCAGCGCACCGGTCACGATCCAGAACCGCACCATGACCTTCGTCTCGCTCCAGCCCTTCATCTCGAAGTGGTGGTGCAATGGCGCCATCCGGAAGATGCGCTTCCCCGTGAGTTTGAAGGATGCGACCTGCAGGATGACCGACAGGCCCTCGGCCACGTAGATGCCGCCGAGCAGTGGTGCGAGCAGCTCGGTCTTGGTCACGACCGCCATCGTGGCGATCACAGCGCCAAGCCCGAGCGACCCGGTATCGCCCATGAAGATGTCGGCCGGATAGCTGTTGTACCAGAGGAAGCCGAGACACGCGCCTGCGACGGCGGCGCCGAGAAGCGCGAGCTCAAGGTTGTCCTGCGCGAACGATATCGCCGAGAACGCAAGCATCACGATCATCACGGTACCGGCAGCCAGTCCGTCCAGGCCGTCGGTCAGGTTGACCGTGTTGGAGAACGACAGAACCATGAAGAACACGAGGCCGAGATAGAGCCACGGCATCTCGAAGACGAAGGTGCCGACGGTGAACGTGGACTGCCACACGCCCAGGTCGATCGTCCCCACGAACGGCACGATCACCTCCGGGCTCACGTGGGCCCAGTTGACCGCCAGGATCCCGATGGCGCTCGCGACGACCGCCTGGCCGACGATCTTCATCCTGGCGGTCAGGCCAAGCGAACGCTCCTTGACCACCTTGGCGTAGTCATCGACGAAGCCGAGCAACCCGCAGCCGAGGAGCGCCATGAGCGCGATCATGCCGCTGCGTCCTACCTCGCCCAATGCAAGATAGACGACCGACACGACGAGCAGGATCAGCACCCCGCCCATCGTGGGCGTTCCTTGCTTGACGAGATGCCCCTGTGGGCCGTCAGCCCGCACCTGCTGACCGATGTTCCGGAACCTGAGTAGATGGATCCACGCCGGGAACAGGACGATCGCAAGCAACAGCGCCACGACCATGGCCAGGAAGACCTGGTACGTGGGGTAGCGCGCGATATCAGGAAGTAGGCTGAACACGGGGGTCCATCATCCCTTCCACCACGGTCTCGAGCCCCATCACGCGGGACGCCTTCACGAGCACGGTGTCCCCCGCCTCGACGAGGTCGTCGAGCACCTCAACAGCCTCGATCGCGTCCACACAGGGGCGCACCGCCTCATCAGCCATCCCCGCCGCTCGAGCCCCATCGGCGATCCGTCCGCCTAGCTCGCCGACCGCCACCAGCACATCGACCGACGAGTGACCCACCAGCTGGCCGATCTCGAAATGCGCGAGCTCGGTGAGAGAGCCGAGCTCCGCCATGTCACCCAGTACCGCGATGCGCTGCCCATTCGTAGGGATGTCCATCAGCGCCTCGATCGCAGCACGCATCGATGTCGGGTTCGCATTGTAGGCGTCGTTGACGATGGTGACACCGCTTGCCGAGATGAACGTTTCCATCCGCCAGTGCGAGAATGTCGCCTCCGTGAGCCCGCGGACGATGTCGTCCATGGGCACGCCCAGGTACCTGCCAACGGCGGCAGCGGCGAGCGCGTTGTAGACGTTATGCCGTCCGGGCACCGGCAGGGTCACTCCCGCCTCGCCTTCGGGCAGCACGAGCGTGAACGACGGGGCGCCGCTGCCGCTGGTCTCAATGTCCCGAGCCGTGACGTCGGCCCCGGCGCCCAGTCCGTATCGCGTCACCGGGGCCGACGCGTGGTCGGCCATCCGCACGGTCCAGGCGTCGTCGCCGTTGATGAACACCTGGCCGGTCCGCGGCACCGCGCTCACGAGCTCACCTTTTGCCGAGGCGATCGCCTCCTGGCTGCCCAGGACCTCCATGTGGCTCACGCCTACGTTGGTGACCAGACCCGCTGTGGGGCGCGCGATCCCGCACAGGTGCGCGATCTGCCCCGCACCCCGCATGGCCATCTCAACGACGAGCACCTCGGTGTCCGCGCCCGCAGCCATGATCGTGAGCGGGACACCGAGTTCGTTGTTGCGGTTGCCCTCAGTCGCCACGACGTGCATACGCGTCGCGAGCACACTGCGCACGAGATCCTTGGTGGTCGTCTTGCCGGTGGAGCCAGTGATCCCGATCACCGGGACATGGAGCCGGTCGCGGTGCCAGGATGCCAACGCCTCCACCGCGCGTTGCGAGTCGTCCACCAGCACGAGCGCGCTCTCCGGCCGCGCGTGTCCCAGAAACGCCGAGCGCACGCCTTCGTCGTCTCGCGTCACCATGATGGCGCGCGCCCCGCCGTCGATCGCGTCGCCGATGTGCTCGTGCCCGTCGGTGTGCTCACCGGCGAACGCAACGAAGACCGCCCCCGGCTGGACCTCCCGCGAGTCGATCGCCAGCCCGTTGACGACGGTTCCCGTCGGGCCGTCGAGAAGCCCACCACCGGTGATCTCGAGGATCATCTCCACGGATAGTGTCAGCACAGCGCCCTCAGCTCCTCACGGGCGACTTCCCTGTCATCGAAATGGATCGTGCGGTCGGAGAATATCTGGTAGTCCTCGTGTCCCTTGCCCGCGATGAGCACCGCGTCTCCGGGCTCCGCCATCTCGAGCGCGCGCGCGATGGCGGAGCGACGATCGACCTCGGCGGTGTGCTCCGCGGACGTGCTGCGGAGTCCGTCTTCGATCGCCAGGATGATGCCGACCGGGTCCTCGCTGCGGGGGTTGTCGCTCGTCACGACCACCACGTCAGAAGCGGCTCCCGCGGCCTCCCCCATCAACGGACGCTTCTCGGGATCGCGGTCGCCGCCGCAGCCGAACACGGTGATCACCCGCCCGGGAGTGACTGCGCGTACGGCCGCTATCGCCTTGGCAAGGCTGTCGGGGGTGTGTGCGTAGTCGACCAGCACCGTGAACGGTTGACCCTCGTCGATGCGCTCGAGGCGGCCCGGCACCTGTGGCGCATGCTCGAGACCGCATGCGACCTCATCCAGCCCGATGCCCAGCGCAAGCCCGCATCCCGCGGCGACGAGGGCGTTGCTTACGTTGTACGCACCGGCAAGCGGCAGGACCAGCTCGGCCGAACCGCCCGGAGTCACCAACGTGAACGCCGTGGAGTCGGCCCCCGGACGCTCACCGACGGCCCGCACCGAAGCGGCGGGAGTCCTTCCCACGGTCCACACACCGCCGAGTGACGCCGCCAGGTCCGCACCGTAGCCGTCGTCGACATCGATGACCCGCTCGCGAACGTCGAGGTCGGTGAACAGACGCTTCTTCACGGACCAGTACTCGGCAAGTGTGTGATGGTAGTCGAGGTGGTCCTGCGTCAGGTTGGTGAAGGCCGCGACGGCGAAGCTCACGGTGTCCACCCTGTGCAGGTCGATCGCATGAGAGGAGACCTCCATCGAGGCCGCGTCGACGCCCTGAGCGATCATTTCGGCCAGAAGCGCCTGGAGATCGGCGGATTCCGGGGTCGTTCGGGCTGACGGTTGACGGACATCGCCGATGCGCGTCTCCACCGTGCCGATCAGGCCGGTCGTGCGGCCGGCACGGCGCAGGATGCTGTCGAGGAGGTAGGTGGTCGTGGTCTTCCCGTTGGTGCCGGTGATCCCCGCGATGGCCAGCCGCCTGGATGGCTCCCCGTAGAACCGGGCAGCCGCCACGGCAAGGGCCCGGCGCGCGCTCGGGACGATGACCTGCGGCACCGGCACGTCGACCGGGCGCTCGCACACGATCGCGGTCGCACCATGCCCGACGGCGTCGGAGGCGAAATCGTGACCGTCGCGGCGGAAACCTGGTATGCAGAAGAACACGTCGCCCGGACGCGTCAGATCGGAGCGATACGCGATGCCAGAGACGCCCTGCGCCAGCTGCGCATCGGCGTTCATAGCCACTCCTTCGAGCAGATGTGAAAGGCTCTTCGTGTCCACCGGTTCCCGTCGTCTCACGATCGTCTCAGTCTACCATCGGCCCTGGTGCGGGCCTCACTCAGCCCCGCCCTGTGACTCACTCGTTACCGGCTCACCGGGCGGGATCTTGAGGTGGTCCACGCAGTATGCGGCGATGCGCGAGAAGGTCGGCGCAGCGACCGTACCGCCATAGATCGAGTTGCTCGGCTCATCGATGTTCACCACGATCACGATGCGTGGGTCATCCGCCGGCAGGAACCCGGAGAACGATGCCACGTACTTACCCTCTGCATAGCCCGCACGCCCATCGGTTCGCGCCTTCTGCGCCGTGCCGGTCTTCCCGGCCACCTCGTAGCCGGGGACCGCGGCAGCCGCACCCGTTCCTTCGTGCACGACGTCGGTGAGCACGATGCGCATCTGACGCGCGGTCTCCTCCGAGATGGCGCGCTTCGTCACGAGCGTCGGCGCCTTCTCGGTCTCCACCGCAGCCTCCTTCAGGAAGTGCGGTGTGATCAGGTCTCCGCCGTTGGCTATGGCGGCAAGTGCCCGGGTGAGCTGCAGCGGGGTGACCGACACGCCCTGGCCGAACGTGATGGTCGCGAGTGACGAGGGCGACCATTGATCCGGCGCGCCGAGCCAGCCTTTGACCTCACCCGGGTAATCCACCCCGGTCTTCTCGGTCAGCCCGAAGCGCGAGAAGTAGTCGTAGAGCGCCTCTTCGCCGAGTGATAGTCCGAGCTTGACCGCGCCGACATTGGATGACTGCGTGACGATGTCGGTGAGCGTCCACGACACGGCGGCCCGGTCGTGCGACTCGTGTATCGTGCGCCCGCCGATATCGATCGTGGGCGGCAGTTCGAAGACCGACGCCGGGTCGTGCAGGCCTGCGTCGATGACGGCGGCGGCCGTGAGGGACTTGATCGTCGACCCGGGTTCGTACGTATCGACGATCGCGCGGTTACGGAACGCGTCCTCGTCGGCCTCGCCGAACCGGTTCGGGTTGAACTGCGGGTACGAGGCCATGGCGAGTATCTCGCCGTTCCGCGGATCCATGACGATGACGGAGCCCGCTTTGGCGCCCCATTTCTGCACCGCTTCCGCGAGTGCGACTTGCGCCTGATACTGGATATCCTTGT
The DNA here is from genome assembly GCA_016933785.1 of Coriobacteriia bacterium. Taxonomy (GTDB): domain Bacteria; phylum Actinomycetota; class Coriobacteriia; order Anaerosomatales; family Anaerosomataceae; genus Anaerosoma. The sequence continues at coordinate 9,294 of JAFGAG010000039.1, forward strand.
CGATCGTGAGGACGATGTCCTCCCCGTCGACCGCTTCCTCTTCGTACGTCACCCCGCCGGGTATGGGCCGACCGCTCGTGTCCCGCTCTCCGATGAGCCTTCCAGGGGATCCACCGAGCAGGTCCTCGTAGTACAGCTCGAGCCCTGAGAGTCCCTCATCATCGACACCGACGAAACCGAGGACCTGGCACGCGAGCTCGTTGCTCGGATACACGCGCCGGGAGTCCTCGAGGAACCCGAGCCCCGCGATCTCGAGTGAGCGCAGCGATTCGGCCTGCCCTACGTCGACCTTGCGGGCGATGTAGACGAAGTTGGAGTCGCGGGAGAGCTTCTCCTCGTAGTCGACGGCACTCCCACCGATCGCATTGGCGATCGCGGCCGCAGCGCCTGCCTTGTCCTCCACGGCTCCGGGGACGGCGTAGATCGTGCGCGCCTCCATGGACTCGGCGAGAACCTCGCCCTCACGGTCGTAGATGAACCCGCGCTCGGGATTGATGGTTATGTCGCGCATGCGCTGCTGCGCGGCCGCCTCGGCATACTCCGGCCCCTGTACCACCTGCACGTAGACCAGGCGTCCGGCCACCACCGCCAACCCCAACAGGAGGAGAGCGGTAAGCGAAGAGAAGCGCCCGGCAGGCTGCGGGCGCTCCTTACCGGCTCCACGTCGGCGGCGAGCTGTGGGCGGGGACGCGCTCATCGCATCGAGCCGAGTCCCATGTCACCGACGAGCAGGACCTGCGCTTCGCTCGCTGCCAGGTCCATCAGCGTGCGGATGACGCCGCCGCCGGCCGTGTCATCCGATGTGTCAGCTGTGGCCACCTGGATCGGCGCGGACACCTCGCCTCCGACATCCGGCGTGTTCTCTGCATCCGGCAGCTCGAGGTAGCACACCTGCGCGGGCTTGGTCATGTTGAGCGTCTCACAGGCGAGCGCCTCGATGCGGGACGGTGAGGCGAGCGCGCTGCGATCCGCCTCCAGGGTCCGGGTAGCTTGGCGCTCGGCCTTGACCTCCGCGCGTACCTCCCACGCATCGATCGTGGATTCGGCAGCACGCGCCGCGAGCGATACGCGGAGCACTCCCGCCACCGCGAGGATCATCAGGCACACCGTCAGCACGCGGAAGACGCCGTCGGCAGATGCCGTCGACTGCGCGCGCGTGCGCGTCGCACCACCGCGCACGACCTTCAGACGCGGTCGCGCCGGCGTTGCGGGCTGCGCTATCTTGCGTGCCGCTGCGCCCACGTCTGTGGGCCTCCTTCCCGCTCTCTTCCCCACCCGTAGGCGGAGCCCCTTGGTGCCTTACCGCTTCTCCGCCACCCGAAGCTTCGCGCTTCGCGACCTCGGGTTGCGCTCGATCTCTTCGGCCGACGGTACGATCGGTCGTTTCGTCACGATCTGGAGTACCGGCTCCTGCCCACACCTGCACACGGGCAGGTCTGGCGGGCAGATGCACCCCCGTGCGTGCTCGCTGAACACATCGCGTACGATCTTGTCCTCGAGCGAGTGATAGCTGATCACTGCGATCCGACCCTGTGGCGCGAGCCAGGCGATCGCACTCCGAAGCCCTCGTTCCAGCTGCTCGAGTTCGTGATTGACCTCGATGCGCAGCGCCTGGAATGTTCTACGGGCTGGGTGTCCACCTGTCCGTCGTGCCGCAGCCGGAACAGCGGCCTTGATCACATCGACGAGCTGGTCGGCCGTGGTGAACCGATGGGCGCCCCGCGCGGCTACGATGAAAGCTGCGATGCGCGAGGCCCACCGCTCCTCGCCGTACTCTCGCAAGATGCGCGTGAGATCGGCCTCAGAGTACGTGTTGACGATGTCAGCCGCGGTAGGCTGCGATGTCGAGGGATCCATCCGCATATCGAGCGGAGCATCCTCCTGGTAGGTGAAACCGCGGCCGACATGGTCGAGCTGGGGAGAAGAGACGCCGAGGTCCATGAGGAACCCGTCCACATACGGGATCCGCGCTTCGAGCAAAAGCTCGTCGAGGTTCCCGAAGTTCCCCTTGAGAAGCACTATCGTGGGAAGTTCCTGCTGGCCGAGGCGGAGTGTGTCTGCTGCTGCGGTGAGTGCGGCATCATCTTGATCGATGCCCACCACGATTCCGGTGGGTGCTACAAGCTGTGTGATCCGCTTCGTGTGTCCTGCCCCGCCTAAGGTACAGTCAACGAAGATGGAGCCGTCGTGTAAG
>JAFGAG010000040.1 GCA_016933785.1 Coriobacteriia bacterium
CACTCGGCTATCATGGGCGGATACCGCACACCCCGAGTCGGAGGACGCTCGTGAGCAGCAGACCGTACGAACCGCACGAGTTCGAGGAGAAGTGGCAGGCCGCGTGGGACGCCGAGGGACTCTACTCGGTGACCGAGGACGCCGACAAGCCGAAGAAGTACATCCTCGAGATGTTCCCGTATCCCTCAGGCGACATCCACATGGGCCACGTGCGCAACTACTCCATCGGCGATGTGGTGGCTCGGTACTACACGATGCGCGGCATGAACGTGCTGCATCCCATCGGGTGGGACGCGTTTGGTCTGCCCGCCGAGAACGCCGCCATCAAGAACGCCACCCACCCCGCCGAGTGGACGTACGCCAACATCGAGACGCAGGCCGCGTCGTTCCGGCGCATGGGCTTCAGCTACGACTGGGACCGCGCGGTGAAGAGCTGCGATGTGGACTACTACCGCTGGGGTCAGTGGATCTTCCTGAAGTTCTGGGAGCGCGGTCTGGTGGAGCGCAAGAAGTCTCCGGTCAACTGGTGCCCGAGCTGCAAGACGGTGCTCGCCAATGAGCAGGTGCTCGGCGACGGTGTGTGCTGGCGCTGCAAGAGCACGGTGGAGAAGCGCGACCTGGAGCAGTGGTACTTCAAGATCACCGAGTACGCGCAGGAGCTGCTCGACGACCTCGACACGCTCACCGGCTGGCCCGACCGCGTGAAGACGATGCAGGCCAACTGGATCGGCCGGAGCGAAGGCGCTGAGGTGGACTTCGAGCTCTGTGATGCCGCGGGCGAGCCGGACGGACAGACGATCACCGTCTTCACGACGCGCCCCGACACGCTCTTCGGCTGCTCGTTCTTCCTGCTCGCGCCGGAGCACCCGCTGGTGCGCGAGATCACCGACGGCACCGGGCACGCGGAAGCCGTGCAGGCGGTCGTGGCTGCCGCGGCACGTGAGACCGCCGTGGAGCGCGCGAGCGGCGAGGCCGAGAAGGTCGGCGCGTTCACCGGACGGTTCGTGATCAACCCCGTCAACGGCGAGAAGGTGCCGGTGTGGGTGAGCAACTATGTGCTCATGGAATACGGTACCGGCGCGGTCATGGCCGTGCCGAGCGGCGACGAGCGCGACTTCGAGTTCGCCCGGAAGTACGGTCTGCCCGTGCCGCCCGTGGTGCTCGCCGACGACGACCCGCTGCTGACCGAACTCGGCGGCGTGACGCAGCGCGTCATGACCGACGTGCCGTGGGACGAGGCGTACGCTGGCGAGGGTGTCATGGTGCAGTCGGGTGCGTTCACCGGGCTCCGCGGCGGCAAGGGCTCGGAGGGCATGAACGCCGTGACCGAGTGGCTCGCCTCGGAAGGCGCTGGCCGCTTCTCCATCAACTTCCGGCTCCGCGATTGGCTCATCAGCCGTCAGCGCTACTGGGGTGATCCGATCCCCGCGGTCCACTGTCCCTCGTGCGGGCTCGTTCCAGTGCCCGAGGAGCAGCTTCCGGTCGTGCTCCCGATGAACGTGGACATCACCAAGGGCGAGACGCTCGCCGACCATCCCGAGTTCTACGAGACCACGTGCCCCGCGTGCGGCGGCGCCGCCCGGCGTGAGACCGACACGATGGACACGTTCACGTGCTCGAGCTGGTACTACTTCCGCTACACCGACGCCCGCAACGACGTGGCGCCCTTCTCACGGGAGAACGCGGACTACTGGATGCCTGTCGACCAGTACATCGGTGGCATCGAGCACGCGATCCTGCACCTGCTCTACTCGCGGTTCTTCACCAAGGTGTTCGCCGACATGGGGCTCACCGCCGCGCGCGAGCCGTTCACCAACCTCCTCACGCAGGGCATGGTGAAGAAGGACGGCGAGACGATGAGCAAGTCCAAGGGCAATGTGGTGGCGCCCGAGGACATGATCGCCCGCTATGGCGCGGACGCGCTGCGTGCCTTCATCCTGTTCATGGCACCGCCCGATAAGGACCTCGACTGGAACCAGGACGGTCTCGAGGGCATGTACCGCTTCCTCGGCAGGGTGTGGCGCTACGTGACTGATGTGGCCGAGAACGCCCCGGTGGGCGGAGCGATCGATGAGGCGGCCGCGAAGACGCTCCTGCGCGAACGGCACCGGGTGGCGGGCAAGGTGACGGCCGACATCGAGCGGTTCGGCTTCAACACCGCACTCTCGGCGATGATGGAGCTCCTGAACGCCGCCGGCGACTACCGCCGCACGGTGACCGACGGCGCCCGCGACGGCGCACTCGAGGCCGAGGTGGCCGAGACGCTCACGCTGCTGATCGCCCCGTACGCCCCACACATGGCCGAGGAGCTGTGGCGTGAGGTGTTGGGCCACGCGACGTCGGTGCACCGGGAGGCGTGGACGAGCTTCGATGAGGCGCTCGCGGCCGCCGATGAGGTCGAGATCGTCGTGCAGGTGAACGGCAAGGTGCGCGGCAAGGTCACTGTGGCTGCCGATGCCGACGAGGAGACGGTGCGCGCTGCTGCGCTCGCGGTGCCCAAGGTCGCCGAGCAGCTCGAAGGGCTCACGGTGCGCAAGGTCGTGGTCGTGCCCGGCAAGCTCGTGAGCGTGGTCGCAGCCGGGTAAGGAATCGGTAGGGTCTAGGTCGGCCCGCGGTAAGACGCCGACAGTACCATCACAACTGAACACGGACGCCCCCTCAAGTCCGCGAGGAGAGGGGGTGTCCGTTGTCGTTTCTGGAGTCCGAGCGCGTACAGGACCTGCTCGCCCGGGCGGGGCTCGAGCGGTTGCCGCCGCGCGCCCGCGTAGGCGTGGCCTGTGCGGTCGCCCTCGTCCTGGCGGTCGCCGTCTGGCGGTTCTGGCCCGCGGCGCCGGCTCCGGAGATCGCGTTCGACGAGGTCGCCGAGGCGGGGGAGACGGAGGCGACCCGGAGTGAGGAGACGTCGGAGGCGATACCTGCGGTCGCGGTCGTGCACGTTGCGGGAGCGGTGCTGCGACCCGGCGTATACGCGCTACCGTTGGGCGGTCGCGTCTCGGACGCCATCGCCGCCGCAGGCGGCGCGCTCGGCTCGGCGGCAGCCGATGCGGTCAATCTCGCGCGCATGGTGGCAGACGGGGAGCGCATCTACATACCCACCCAGGAGGAGGTCGCCGGAGCGGTCCAGGGTGTGGGGTCCGCAGGGTCGTGGAGTGGGGAGGCGCCATCCTCGGCCGTCGGTGCGGACGGGCTGATCGATATCAATCGGGCGACCGTGACAGAGCTCGAGGAGCTGCCGGGTGTGGGCCCGGCAACGGCGCAGAAGATCGTCGACGACCGCGAGGCCAACGGACCATTCACCAAACCGGAAGATCTGATGCGCGTCCCCGGCATCGGTGCAAAGAAGTTCGAGGCCATGCGCGAGCAGGTGAGTGTGGGGTGAGCCCGGCCGAAGGCGCACCACGGCGCCCCTCGATACCGCAGGTGGCGTGGTTCGCCTGCGCGATGTGGATCGGGTGCATGCTCGGTGAGAGCGTCTCGTGGGCGCTTCACGGTGATACGTCGGTGTGGAGACCGGCGGCGGTGGCAACCGCTGTCGCCGGGATCCTGGGCGCGGCGGCGAAGCGATGGCCGGTCGCACGCGGTCCGGTGTTGCTGCTGTTGGCCGGTATCGTGGCTGGGGCGGGCGTCTCGGGCATGCAGGGACTGGCATGGCACCGTCAGTCGGAGACCGTGGCCGATTGCGGCGCGCGCGAGTGGGTGGGTAGCGTGGAGGCCGACCCGATGCCCGGCCGGTTCGGTTCCACGGTGCGGGTGCGGATACGGGGTGGTCCGCTCGATGGCGCCCGCGTCCGCGTCTACTGGCCACCGGAAGAGCCGGCGCCGGACCTCGGCCGTATGGTGCGCTTCTCGGCGGTACTGAAGCCGGTCGTGACTGCGGAGCCGTGGAGCAGGCGAGTGGCCCGCAGCGGTGCGGTCGCACTCGGGACGGCCTGGCGTGCGGAGACCGGGTCGTGGCGCCCGGGCGTCATGGGACGGCTCTTCGCGTGGCGGGCCCGGATCCTGGGGCGCATGCATGCCGTCGTCGGTCCGGGGGGCGACTTGCTGGAGGGGATCGTGCTCGGCGACCGCCGACGCCTCATGGGCACGCCGGCCGATGAGGACTTCCGCGTGTTGGGGCTGACGCACCTCGTCGCTGTCTCGGGCTCGCATCTCGCGCTCGCGTGCAGCGCGGTCGCCGTGCTGGGAACGATGCTCGGGGTGCGACGGCGGCCACTTACAGTGATGACGCTGGTTGCGGGCGCCGCATACGCCGCCGTCACCGGGATGGCGTACGCGGCGCTGAGATCGCTCATGATGCTGGGGGTGGCGGCCGTCGGGGAGATGAGTGGGCGCAGGGGAGACGGGGTCGCGTCGCTCGCCACAGGCGTGATGGCGGTGCTTACGCTCGAGCCGTGGTCGGTCTACGACATCGGATTCCAGCTGTCGGTGCTCGCGGTGGGCAGTCTGCTCCTGTTCGGCGGGCTTGCGACCGTCTGGGCCGAGACTGGCGTGCCGTCGTGGGGCCGATTTGTGGCAGGGCCGGTTGCGCTCACCTTCGTCGCGCAGGCGGTGACGGTCCCGGTGATCGCTGCATGCTTCGGGATGGTCTCGCTTCTTGCGCCGGTCGCCAACGCGTATGCCGGTCCGCTTGTGTCGCTCGCGCTGTGGACTGGTCTGGGCGGAAGTGTGGCAGCAGAGCCGGTCCCGCTGGTGGGCGAGTGGCTGCTGAGGGTGTCGGGTGCGATCCTCGAGGCGACGGCACGCATCGCCCGGGCGATGGCGGCCACACCGGGGGCGGCCGTGTCGATCGGAGCCGGTCCGGCGGTCACCATCGGACCGGTGCTCGCCGCGGCCGGGGTGTGGCTCTGGTGGCCGGTGCCCCGCTCCCGCGGGATCGCCCGGATCGTGGTGGCATCCGCGGTGGGTCTCTCCGTCGCAGCCGCCATCGGGCCGGGAGTCGCGCGCAGCGCGACGCTTCTGGTGTTGGACGTGGGGCAGGGGGACGCGATCCTGCTGCGCGACGGCGGCCGTACCATGCTGGTGGACGCCGGGCCCGACGACGTCACGATGAAGCGCGCGCTGGCCCGCCACGGCATCAGGCGCATCGACGTGCTGGTCTTCACGCACGCACACGATGACCATACCGGTGGGGCCGCAGGGCTCAAGCAGGTGGTCGAGATCGGCTGGACGGGGTATCCGGCGGTCGATCGCACGCACTTCGGGTGGGTCGAACCCGCGGCCGGGAGTGGCGCGGGGTACGGCGATGGGCGCCCGCTGAAAACGGGCGATCAATGGAGGCTCGGCGGCACGCTCGTGACCGTGCTCTGGCCACCTGCGGAGTGTGACGATGAGCTCGGCACCAACGACACGAGCGTCATCCTGCGCATAGAGCGCGGAGGCTTCGATGCGCTTCTCGGGGGAGATGCCGAGCGCACCGCGCTCGAGGGCGCCGCATCCGGGCCCGGCCTGGAGGCCGTCGAGGTACTCAAGGTGCCGCACCATGGCAGCGACAACGGCCTCACGGCGGAGGCGCTCGGGTTTCTCGCGCCATCCGACGCACTCATCAGCGTGGGCGAGGGCAACGACTTCGGCCATCCCTGCGCCTCGACGCTCGCCATGCTCAGCAACGCGGGCTGCAGGACGTGGCGCACGGACCAGGCCGGGGATCTTCTGGTGCGAATCGGCCGGAGCGGTTACACGATCACGGGTTCGCGGCGTGGAACGAGCGTGTCGGTTCGTGCGAGAATGAACAGCCCGCGGCGCCCGCTCATCGCGGTCGTCCCGTTCGCTCGTCCACCATCGGAGGCGATGCATGGCAGTCAAGGGTCTCGACGACCTCAAGCCGGTCTACCTCATATACGGCGAGGAAGAACTGCTGCTCGAGCGCGCCCTCCACCGGTTGCGGGGGCGCATCGCCGAGGCCGCCGACCTTACCTTCAACTACGAGGCGTTCGATGGCGAGTCCGCGGACCCCGGTGATGTCATCGCAGCCGCCAACACACTGCCGTTCGCCTCCGAGCGGCGGCTCGTGGTGGTCACCAACGTGCAGAAGATGAACGCCGCGGCCCAGGGTCGGCTCGCCGAGTACGCCGCCGATCCCTCGCCGAGCACGTGTCTCGTGCTGGTAGCCGGCAAGATGCGCAAGGACAGCAAGCTACTGAAGGCCGTCGCCGCGATCGGTGGAGCTGCCGAGTACAAGGCGCCGAGACGCAACGAGTACCCTCGCTGGGTGATCGACCACTTCCAGTCGCGCGGGCGCACGCTCGCCCGTGACGGCGCCGAGGTGCTCGTGCGCTCGGCGGGGCGGGACCTCCGACGGCTCGAGACCGAGGCGGAGAAGATCATCGCATTCGTGGGAGAGCGCACCACCATCACACGGGAGGACGTCACGAGCGTGGTGGCGGAGACCGCCCCGGTGTCCGTCTTCGAGTTCCTTGATGCGGTCGGCGCGCGGGAGTGCGGCCGCGCGCTGGAGCTGCTCGACGATCTCATGCGTGGTGGAGAGGAGGTCATCGGCATCCATGCGATGACGGTGCGCCACCTTCGGACGCTCACGAGTGTCGGGGCCCTCCTGGACCGGGGCGCGGATACCGGGACGATCATGCGCGAGGTGGGGATGGCGGACTGGCAACTGCGGAACATCACACCGCAGGCGCGCCGCTTCGAGCCCGCCGAGCTCTCGGCTGCGCTTCGTGCTGCCGCCGACATGGAGGCGAGGATGAAATCCGGTCGCGGGGAGCCACGTCTGCTGTTCGAGCGCTGGCTCGTCGGGCTGTGCAGGAGCATGGACGGAACCGCACACCTGTAGACGCACGGAAGGCCGGGGATCCCCCGGCCTTCCGTCGTGCGCATGCGAGAGTGTGCTAGGCACTCATCCTGTTGACCTGACCCATGACGCCCGACTTGCGGTTGGCGGCCTGGTTCGGGTGGATGATGCCCTTGCTTGCAGCCTTGTCGAACGCGCGGCTTGCAGCCTGCGCGGCCTCGAGGGCAGCAGCCTTGTCGCCAGCAGCGACGGCGGCGTCGACCTTCTTGACCGCGGTCTTCAGCGCCGAGCGGACTGCTTTGTTGCGGATGCGCGCCTTCTCGTTGGTAAGGATGCGCTTCTTCTGGCTCTTGATGTTCGCCACGTCGGTTGTTCCTCCAGCCTCATTACGATGGTGCCCGTCGCAGTGGGGTGCGTACGAACCGCGCAAGGATAGCACACGCATCGGGGCGGTGCCACCACAGCGGCTTGCCGTCAGTGCAGCTCAGAGCACCGGCATCAGCGTGATGACGGTCATCTCGGCGGGAGCCAGCAGCCGCAGCCGGATGCCCTGCGTGCCGAGCCCCCGCGAGATGTGCGTGTGAACGGCGTCTGCGCCTCCGAGTCCCGCTATCGTACGGCCGCGGAGCTCGGGGAAGAAGTTCTCCACAGCCGTGCGTGCGGGCCGCAGGCCGTCGGCGCCAACCTCGCCGGGAGCCCACAGCGCACCCAGAAGCGGCAGGCGGATCTGGCCGCCATGCGTGTGCCCGAACAGGTAGAGCGTCGTCGTGGCCCCTGCGCCCGTACGCGCACGGGTCACCTCGCCGGTGAGCGGGTAGTGCCCGACTGCGAGCGCGACCGCGGTGTCTGTGGGCACGTCGCCTGCTGTGATGGAGGGGACCGCAAGGAGGTTCCCGGCGTCCACCGCGAACGGCACTGGAGGGTCGTCCGCCCTGAGCGGCACGGCACCGTGGGCCACAAGCGTGTCGATCGCCGGGGCGGTGTCGTGGTTGCCGCGCGTGACGAACACGATGTCCGTGTGTTCTCGCAGCACAGCCAGCAGATCGAGTGCGGGGTCGATGTCGCCGCGGGTCGATGAGAGGTGGTCGCCGTTGATGACGGCCGCATCGTAGTGCGTTCCCTCAAGCAGGGAGGCGACGCGGGCCTGACCCTCGCCGAACGTCGCTCCGTGCAGGTCACTCGTGTGCAACACGGTGACCGGCCGCGTGAGTCCGGGCGCCGGTACCTCGGCGAAGGTGAGGGTGACACGCATCGTGTCGCGCCAACCCACCACAACGGCGAGTACGAGGGCGGCCAGGATGATCGTCATCAGGAGTCGTGTGCGCATCGGTCCACCATAGCGGTCTGCCGGTTCCCGTGGACTACACCCGGTCGTTCCGTTACCGGTGCGTCGTCCCCGGCCGCGGAGGTGCCGCCGCACGATGGGACTTGTCGCTTCCGCGTATCGCATCCGCGTGTCGCGCCTGCTATCCTTACGCTCCGATGACTGACCCCACGCTTATACGGAACTTCTCCATCATCGCGCACATCGACCATGGGAAATCCACCCTGGCCGACCGTGTGCTGCAGCTTACCCACACCGTCGCGGACCGCGACATGCAGGAGCAGTTGCTCGACTCCATGGATATCGAGCGCGAGCGCGGCATCACGATCAAGGCACAGGCTGTGCGCGTGATGTACGACGCCGACGACGGTCAGACCTATCAGCTCAACCTGATCGACACGCCGGGGCACGTCGACTTCACCTACGAGGTGTCGCGGTCGCTCGCTGCGTGCGAGGGCGTGATCCTCGTCGTGGACGCGGCACAGGGCGTGGAAGCGCAGACCGTTGCCAACGCCCAGATGGCGATGAACGCGCACCTGGAGATCATCCCCCTCATCAACAAGATCGACCTGCCCGCGGCTGATCCGGAGCGCGTGCGCCACGAGATCGAGGAGGGCCTCGCGATCCCGGCCGATGAGGCGGTGCTGGCCAGCGGCAAGACCGGCGAGGGCGTGCGCGACGCGCTCGAGGCGGTCGTGCGCCTGGTGCCACACCCCGTCGGCGACCCCGAAGCGCCGCTCAAGGCGCTGATCTTCGACTCCTACTTCGACGCGTACCGTGGCGTGGTCGCGCTCATCCGCGTGGTCGACGGCAGCGTCTCGAAAGGCCTCAAGATCAAGATGATGGCCACCTCGACCGTGACCGACGTCGAGGAGGTCGGCGTCCGCCGGCCGGCCAACATCCCGGTCGATACCCTCGGCGTGGGGGAGGTCGGGTACCTGATCACCGGGCTCAAGGACCCGTCGCTCGTGAAGGTGGGCGATACCGTCACCCTGGCGCGTCATGGCGCCACCCAGCAGCTCCCCGGCTACCGTGAGGTCAAGCCGATGGTGTTCACCGGCCTGTTCCCGATCGATGGCGACCAGTACCCGGACCTCCGTGACGCGCTCGAGCGGTTGCAGCTCAACGACCCGGCGCTCATATGGGACCCCGAGAGCAGCCATGCGCTGGGTTTCGGCTTCCGGGTGGGGTTCCTCGGCCTGCTCCATATGGAGGTCGTGAAGGAGCGACTCGAGCGCGAGTTCGGCCTCGACCTGCTGGCCACCGCCCCCAGCGTGGAGTACCACGCCTATCGCGTGAAGGGCGACATGATCGTGGTGCACTCGCCTCAGGACATGCCCGACCCGGGACACCTCGATCACGTGGAGGAGCCCTACCTCAAGGCGACCGTCCTCGTGCCGCCCGACTACGTTGGCGCGGTGATGGAACTGGCCGACCAGCGCAGGGGCACGTTCAGAGACATGCAGTACCTCTCGGCCACCACGGTGGAGCTGCACTACGAGATGCCGCTCTCCGAGCTCATCATGGACTTCTTCGACCAGCTCAAGAGCCGCACCAAGGGCTATGCGAGCCTCGATTACGAGTACATCGGGTATCGCGCGAGCGAGCTCGTGAAGCTCGACATCCTGCTCGCGGGCAAGCCGGTGGATGCCCTGTCGTTCGTGGTGCACAAGGACAAGGCGTACGCGCGCGGGAAGGTGCTGACCGAGAAGCTGCGTGAAATCATCCCGCGCCAGATGTTCGAGGTACCGATCCAGGCGGCCATCGGGGCGAAGATCATCAGCCGGGAGACGGTGCGCGCCATGCGCAAGGACGTCATCGCCAAGTGCTACGGTGGCGACATCTCCCGCAAGCGCAAGCTCCTGGAGAAGCAGAAGGCCGGCAAGAAGCGCATGAAGTCGGTCGGCTCGGTGGACATCCCGCAGGAGGCCTTCATGGCGATCCTCAAGGTCGATGAGTGAAGCTCCTCTGAAGGAGGGCGCATGACCAGCCAGACCGGTGATCTCGTCACCCCGTGGAGTGACACCCGCGTGTCGCTGCCCCGGCACCTCTACGTGCACGTGCCGCTTTGTTCCTCGCGGTGTTCCTACTGCGACTTCTTCTCCACCGTCGACGACGGTCTGCCCGAACACGCTGCCGTCGTAGGTCACACCGTGGCCCTGCTGCGCGGTTGGCTGACGCCGCAGGTGCGTTGGTCGGCGCTCGAGACGCTGTACATCGGCGGCGGTACGCCGACGGTGCTCGGGCCTCATCTCGTGCAGCTCATCCGCTCACTCACCGCGCTCATCCCGCTCGCGAGCGAGGCCGAGGTCACGGTGGAAGCCAACCCCGAGTCGTTCACGCCCGCGCTCGCCTCTGCGCTCGCCGCCGAGGGCGTCACGCGCGTGAGCATCGGCGTGCAGTCGCTCGATGATTCCGCGCTCGTCGGGCTCGGCCGTTGTCACGACAGCGCTACCGCGCTCGCGGCAATCACCGCCGGGGTCGACGCGGGCCTGGACGTCTCGGCGGATCTGATCTGCGGTGTGCCGGGCGTATCGGCCGAGGCGTGGGAACGGTCCCTGCGTGGGGTGGTCGAGGCGGGGGTTTCGCACGTGTCGGTCTACCCGCTCACCGTCGAGGCGGCAACGCCGCTCGCTCGCGCGATCGAGGCGGGCGAGACGCTTGCGCCCGACGAGGACGCCGTCGTCGATGGCATGCACGCCGCCGCCGCCGTGCTCGGGGAGCTCGGCTTCGACCGTTACGAGGTCGCCAACTATGCACGCCCCGGTCACCGGTCGCTGCACAACACCGCATACTGGACCGGGAAGCCGTACATCGGCATCGGTGGAGGCGCGCACGGCATGGTCGATGGCGCGCAGGCCCGGGCACTCGGTCTGGCGCCGGAAGAGGGCGGGGATATCGGCAGGGCGCGGTACGCATATGCGGCGCACGTGCTTCCAGGGGACCAGCTCCAGCCACTGTCTTCGATCGAGCATCTCACGGTCGCCGAGGCGGCCCGCGAGGACGCGATGCTGGGCATGCGCATGAGCGAGGGCATCAGCGAGGGGCTCGCCGTGCGGGCCCGGGTCACCCCGGCGCTCGAGTCGCTCGTCGCTGACGGGCTGGTGACCTTCGCCGATGGCCGCTGGCGCCCGACGGAGCGGGGATGGCTGTTCGGCAACGAGGTGTTCTCGCGCATCTGGGGCGTGGTGGGGTAGCGCGCCGCGCGGTTTGACCCTGTGTACGGCCACGCCCTATCATCGTCTGGCACTCGGCGGCTTCGAGTGCCAGGAGGGATCCCATGCTGAACGAGCGACGGCGGAGCGTGCTCTCCGCCCTGGTAGACGAATACATCACGAGCGTGCAGCCGGTCGGTTCCAAGGTGCTGGTGCAGCGCTACGGTCTGGGCTGCAGTCCGGCCACGGTGCGCTCCGAGCTCGCGGCGCTCGAGGAGACGGGCTACGTGTTCCAGCCGCATGTCTCCGCCGGTCGCATCCCCACGGACAGCGGCTATCGCGCGTACGTGGACGATGTCGTCGGGTCGTCGCCGGCGGGTCTGGCACAGGTCGATGCCGTGCAGGTTCGGCGGCACTACGAGACCGTGGAGCGCGAGCTCGGCGAGATGCTGCATGAGACGTCGGCGGTGCTCTCGCGGCTCACCTCATACGTCGCCGTGGTGGTGGCCCCCACGTTCCGCCGCGCACGTATCCGGCGCGTCACGCTGGTGCCGCTCGCTCCGCGCCGTGCGCTGGTGGTGGTGGTGACCGACACAGGGCAGGTGGCCGACCGCGCGATCGAGTTCGACGCCGATGTGACCTCAGACCAGCTGATGGCGGTGGAGACCTACCTGTCGCAGATGCTCGACGGCGCTGTGGAGGCTGCGGCCCATGCGGCGCGCGAGCGCATCGCGGCGATGTCGGGCCGCGAGGCCGCGATCGCGCTCCGGGCGCTGCATGTCGTGCTCGACTGTCTTGCCGAAGCCGACACCGACCGTGTCATGACCGGCGGTGTCTCGGCGCTTCTCACACACCCGGAATTCAGCGATCCGGCGACGGTCCGACCGCTGCTCACGTTGCTCGAGGACGGGCTCTCCATGCTGAAGGTCATTTCGGACGTGATGCGCACGGACGACGTCGAGGTCCGGATCGGGCACGAGAACCCGTCGGTAGAACTCGGCCGTACGAGTTTTGTCGGGGCTCGCTACGGTGATGACGATCTCGGTGGCGTCATCGGCGTGATCGGACCCACGCGCATGGACTATCGCCGCGCGGTCTCGGCGGTTCGCACCGTCTCTGACACGCTCTCAGAGGTGCTCGGTTCGTAAGCAGGATAAGAGGAAGAGGTCGCCAGGTGAGCCAGCAGGACTACTACACGCTTCTCGGTGTGTCGCGCGAGGCGAGCGCCGATGAGATCAAGCGCGCGTTCCGGCAGAAGGCGCGGGAGACGCATCCCGATGTGAACGACGGCGCCGACGCCGAGGAGACGTTCAAGCGCATCAACGAGGCCTACGAGGTGCTCTCCGACTCCGAGAAGCGCGCCCGCTACGACCGGTTCGGCACGGCCGACCCGCGTGCAGGCGGCTATGGGCAGGACTTCAGCGGCGACTTCTTCGGGATGGACGACCTGTTCAGCGTGTTCTTCGGCGGCGCCCGCGGCGGCGCATCGGCACGGCAGAACCCCGACGGGCGTGACCTGCGCACACAGGTGGCCGTGACGCTCGAGGATGCGGGCACCGGTGTGGAGAAGGACGTGACCGTCACGCGGTTGACCACGTGCGCCACCTGCACCGGCACCGGCGCCGCCGAGGGCGGCAGCGTCCAGACCTGCCCGACGTGTCATGGCACCGGGCAGCAGCGCACGCAGCGCCGCACCATCCTCGGCGTGATGGAGAGCGCGACCCCGTGCCAGGCGTGCGGCGCCACGGGCTCGGTGATCGACCGGCCGTGCCCGGCGTGCGGCGGGCAGGGTCGGACCAATGAGACGGAGACGATCCGCGTGACGATTCCCGCGGGTGTGCCGGACGGCTACACGATGCGAGTCCCGGGTCGCGGCGAGGCGGGTGTGCGGGGTGCGCGCTCCGGCGACCTGCTGGTCACGGTCCGCGTGTTGCCGCACGAGTTCCTCCATCGCGAGGGACACGACCTGCATGTCATGGCCGGCATCAACATCGCGCAGGCCGGACTCGGCGGGAAGATCCTCGTGCCCGGCCTGAGCGGCGATGTGGAGGTGCCGTTCGGTGCGGGCGTGCATACCGGCGACGTGGTGCGCGTCAAGGGGCAGGGCATGCCACGCCTTGACGGCGGCAACGGTGATTTCATCGTGCATCTCGACGTGCTGGCCCCCAAGAAGCTCACCAAGCGCCAGCGTGAGCTTCTGGAGGAGCTCGGCGAGACGATGGGGACCGGGAGCAAGGGTGACGAGCGCACGCCGCTCTCCAAGCTGCGCGACTGGCTCGGCGCCTGAGAGGCTCACCGATGACATTGCACCGATTCTTCGCCGATGGTCCGCTCCGCCTGGATGACGGCGTCCTGCCGCTGTC
>JAFGAG010000041.1 GCA_016933785.1 Coriobacteriia bacterium
GTTATAGGCATCATACCCACCGTCATGCCGACGTTCTCCAGTATCTGGAACAACCACATGCCCAGGACGCCGGTAGCGATGAGCGCGCCGTAGAGGTCGCGCGACGAGTTGGCGATGGCGAGTGCGGTCAGCAGTAGCGCCAGGTAAAGTCCGAGCAGCAGCACCGCGCCGGAGAATCCCAGCTCCTCTCCAAGGACCGAGAAGATGAAGTCGGTGTGCCGTTCGGGGATGAAGTGGAGATTGGACTGGGTACCCGATCCCAGACCCTTTCCCGTAAGACCGCCAGAACCGATGGCGATCTTGGATTGCGCGAGGTTGTATCCGGCGTTCGCGGGATCGAGCTCCGGGTTCACGAAGACCAGCAGCCGGTTCTTCTGGTAGTCCTTCAGGCCGACATCACGCCCGAACAGGTCATCGAGCGTGGCGTCCACGCCGAGCACCGCGCCGACGAACACCATCGCCGCCACGGCTAGCGCCACGAAGTAGCGCCCCTTCATGCCGCCGACGATCAGCATGATGAACGCGATCGCCACGAACACAAGGCCGGTCCCGAGGTCAGGCTGCAACATGATGAGGAACACCGCGCCCGCCAGGTACGCGAGCACCCTCATGACGCGGCTGGGCGTGTCCACCCGGCCCTTCATGCTGGCGATGACCGCTGCAAGGATCACGATGAACACGAGCTTGGCCGGTTCGGACGGCTGGAAGAGGCGGATGCCCGCCACCTGCAGCCAGGACGTCGCGCCCTTGGCGGTGTCGCCAAGACCCGGCACACGGGGGCTGATCAGCAGGAACGCACCGAAGGCGATGAGGGGGCCCTGCCAGCCACGAAGCCGCGTGTAGTCGATCAGCCACGCCACCACCAGCGGCACGAGCCCCACGCCCACACCCACGAGATGCCGCAGCAGCATACCGCTGCCCATGCCTTCGGTCGCCGACGCCACCATCACGGTCCCGTACACCAGAAGCGCGACCACCCATGCAAAGAGCGGGACGTTCACTCTATCGAGGATGCGCTGTCCGATCGTCTTGTTCATCACGCATCACCTCGATTCGTCTGTCGTGTGGATGGTCTTGAACTCCTCGCCGAAGAGATACGCGAGGATGTTGCGGGTGGCCGGAGCGCCGATCGCGCCTCCACCACCGCCCTGCTCGACGATGATCGCGACCGCGTAGCGGGGCTCCTCGGCAGGGGCGTAGGCGCAGAACCACGCGTAGTCGTCCTTGCCCTTCACCTGCGCGGTACCGGTCTTCCCGGCGACCGTGGGTCCGAATCCGGCGAAGGCGACCTTCGCCGTACCGCTCTCGGTGACATCCACCAGCCCGCGCTCGACCACGCCGAGCATGTCGGCCGGAACACCGGTCGCATACAGGAGCTCCGGCTCGATCGTGCGGATGACCTGGCCCTCGCTGCCGAGGACGTCTTTCAGCACATGCGGCTTCATGATGTCGCCGTCGTTGGCAAGACCCGCGTACACGAGCGCCATCTGGAGCGGTGTCGTCAGCATATCGCCCTGGCCGATGGCCATGTTCACTGTGTCACCGGGGAGCCACATCTGATACTCGGGGTAGTTCTCGTTGTACCGCTTCTTCCATGCCGCGTCCGGGACGCGTCCGGCCGACTCACCCGGAAGGTCGATCCCCGTCTTGGAGCCAAGACCGAACTGGCGAGAGGTCGCCTGAAGCTCCTCGAGCTTGCGCTTGTACAGTTCGTAGCCGACCTCGTAAAAGACCGTGTCGCACGAGTGCTTCAGGCCACCCCGCAGAGTGACGGTGCCGTGCCCAGTCCGCTTCCAGCACCACTTCGGCCACTGCTTGCCCATGTCAGTCCAGCGGCCCGTGCAGTTGTACGTCGTGTTCTCCGATGTGATGCCGGCCTGCATGCCGGATATCGCGGTAATGACCTTGAACGTGGAGGCCGGCGGATACGCGGCCATGACCGCACGGTCGTTCAGGGGGTACTCGCTCGACTTGGCATTCAGCGCCTCCCACTCGGCCGTGCTGATGCCGCCGAGGAACGCCGCCGGGTCGAACGTGGGGCGGCTCGTCGATGCCAGGATCTCCCCTGTCTCGATATCGATCACCACCGCGGCGCCGGCGATCGTGCTGGAGAAGCCCTGTCGGCGCGCCTCAGCGATCGCCCAATCCAGCTGCTCCTCGGTCACGGCCTGCACGCCGGCGTCGATGGTGAGCTGGATGTCGTTGCCCGGCCGCGGCGCCTGTTCGCTCACCACGCCCTGGGACCTGCCCGAAGCGTTGACCTCGATGCGACGCCAACCCTTGTCTCCCTGGAGCAGCCCCTCGTACTGACGCTCGATCCCGCTCTTGCCTACGGTGTCGCCGCGCTCATATCCCGCGTAGACGTCCGACTGCTCGTACTGCTCCTCGGAAATGGCCCCTGTGTAGCCGAGGACGTGCGCCGCAAGGTTCCCGTTCGGGTACTCACGGACGGCGATCTCCTCGACAAGCGCCCATGGGAAGTCCGTCTGCCGTTCGGTTATCTGCGCGACCGCCTCCATCGGCACATCGACCGCGATCACGCGCGGCCGGAGTGCCTCCTGCTGGACGTCGGTCACCCGGTCCCAGATGTCCGCAGTGGTGATGCCGAGCAGACCGGCGATCTCACCGAACATCTCGTTGAGTTCGCGGCTCGTGGGGTCGTCGACCGTGTCCTCACTCCACGCCTTGATGAGAAGTGCCCGGACGTCCTCGTGTGACGGGTCCACGCTCACGGCAAGCGCAGCGCGATTGGTCACAAGAGGGGTGCCGTTGCGGTCCAGTATTCGACCCCTGGGAGCCTCGAGCGAGATCTCACGCACGCGGTTGTTCTCGGCCTGCGCGGCGTAGGACTCACCGTTGAGCACCTGCATCGTCCATAGCCTGATCAGCAGCGCAGAGAGCACCACGATCACGACGATGCCGAGGACACCGAAGCGGGATCTGAACTCCTGACTGACAGTTGGCATGGATGCGCGAGACTCCAGACGGGGGGGAACGCGAAGCGGGTCAGGCGAGACGGCGGAACGACTTGATCGAACGGTCTGTTCGCAAGAACCGCGCCAGCCACGGATAGACGAGTATGACCAGGACCGCATTGTACACTGCGCGTGGCAGCACCAGACGGCCGAGAGCGCTCCAGAACGCCGGACCCACGCCGATCACGGTGACCACGATCAGATAGGCGAAGTCGGCGACGAGTGCGGCGATCACCCCCACCGTCACCGGGGCCAGCCATCCTTCGGCGAAAAGGTTCCGCGTGAGCGAGCCACTCAGGTAACCGACGACCGACATCACGAGCGCCCACGCACCGATGGGACCGTTTGAGAGCAGGTCCATGAGCAGGCCCGCGACGAATCCCACGGTCGCGCCCTCTGAGGAACCCTCGACGAACGCCAACGTGATGACCACCAGGAGCAGCAGGTTGGGCGTGACACCGAAGATCGCGATGTGCGGCGCGATCATCACCTGCAGCACCAGGGCTCCGAGAAGAGCGCCCGCAGTCGTCCACCACCGGGTCATTCGACCTCCCCCGCATCCGTCTCGACCACCGCGCCGACGAGCACGAACACCTCTTCGATCGAGCCGATCGGCACGCGTGAGGCCACCTTGATGCGTGGATAGAGTTCGCCATGCCGATCATCCACCGATACGACGTCACCGATCACGATGCCCCCGGGATACACCCCACCGATACCGCTCGTCAGCACGACGTCGCCCGCCACCGGCAGTGAGGCACGGTCGATGAAGTCGAGCGACAGCGAGCCATCCACCGAGCCCCGCACGACACCCGGCGTCCGGGATGACTGCACGATTGCGGCCACACCGCTCATCTGGTCGGTGACCAAGCGCACCGAGGATGAGTGTGGCGACACGTCCGCGATCTGACCGATGAGGCCTTGCGCGGCGATGACCGGCATACCCGGCTCGACGCCATCCGTGGAGCCGCGGTCGATGACGATGACCCCCTCCCAGATGCTGACAGGGCGGCGGATGACCTCGGCGCCGAGTTTCGCGAACTTGCGTTCCTCGGCGAAGTCCACCAGAGCGCGGAGGCGTTCGTTCTCCTGGCGAGCTTCCTCGAGTTCCGCGAGACGCGCACGCAGCTCCTGGTTCTGCTGCTCGAGGGTCTGCACGCGCTCCTGCGACGCACCGACTCTCTCGAAGAAGGAGCCGATCGAACGGATCGGTGAGGTGATGAACGTACCGACACGAGCAATCGGCGCGGTGACCTCGAGCGTCACCCGCCTCGCACCGTGAAGGAGACCATCGTCGCCCTCGCGGAAGTACACGGTGAGCATGACGAGGGAGATCACCACGAAGATGATGAGGACCGTCGGTCGCGCCTGTTTCGGCTCGGACTGCCCGATGCGCATGAGCGGCCTCCGCCGTTACCGTGAGACTGTCAGGACCTTCTTGAGGACATCGATCTCCTCGAGCGCCTGCGCCGAACCGAGCACCACGTTGATCAGCGCGTTCTCCGAGACATGCACTGGCATCCCCGTCTCCGACCGTAGCCGCTCGTCGAGCGCGCGTAGTAGGGCTCCGCCACCGGTGAGCACGATGCCGTACTCCATGATGTCGCTCGCAAGCTCCGGGGGCGTCTTCTCAAGGGTGCCCTTGATGGCCTGTATGATCGCGAGCGTGGGCTCCTCGATGGCGACGCGGACCTCCTCGGAGGAGACCTGGAACGTCCGCGGCAGCCCGGTCATGAGATCCCGGCCGCGCACCTCGACGTCAAGCTCCTCCGCGAGCGGGTACGCCGAGCCGATCTCAAACTTGATCTCCTCGGCCGTGCGCTCCCCGATGAGGACGTTGTACTCCTTCTTGATGTGAGCGATGATCGCCTCGTCGAACTCGTCGCCACCGATGCGGATCGACTGCGCGACGACGATGCCGCCCAGGGAGATGACGGCGACCTCGGTAGTGCCGCCGCCGATATCGACGACCATGTTGCCGGTCGGCTCCTGGATCGGGAGGCCCGCGCCGATCGCGGCCGCCATCGGCTCCTCGATCAGATACGCGCTCCGTGCACCCGCCTGCATGGTCGCCTCGAAGACCGCACGCTTCTCCACCTCGGTGACGCCTGACGGGACGCAGACGACCACGCGCGGCTTGGGCTGCCACGGAAAGCGCTTCACCCGCGTCTTGTTGATGAAGTAGCGGAGCATCGCCTCGGTGACCTCGAAGTCAGCGATGACCCCGTCTTTCAGCGGGCGGATCGCCACGATGCTGCCAGGCGTCCTCCCGAGCATCCGCTTGGCGTCCACGCCGACAGCGAGCACGCGCTTGGTGTCGCGCTCCACGGCGACCACAGACGGCTCGATGAGCACGATGCCGCGGCCACGGACGGACACGAGCGTGTTAGCGGTCCCAAGATCGACCGCCATGTCTCCGCCCCACGAATCGAACAACATATCGACAAGCGACAAGTCGCTGCTCCTCTCGCGATGACCGTGTTCCCAGAAACGGGAGACCGGCCCCAGCGGGTGTGCGTGCTCGTATAGACACACGGCACAACCGCATATCCCGGGAGAGTGTACCAGACATGACCGTGCACGACACCGTTCACGAAGGTTGCGGTTCGATAACTCTGCAGGTCGCGACGGGTATCACATCAGTCCGAGGTCACGCAGGCTCGCATGCGCTCCACCGTCTCCGATGACCACATGATCCAGCACCTCTATGCCGAGGACATCCCCCGCCTTGACCAATCGACGGGTGAGTTGGATGTCCGCGCCGGACGGCGTCGGGTCGCCGCTCGGATGGTTGTGGACCACCACCACGGATGCGGCGGAGATCTTCACGCACTCCTTGAAGAGTTCGCGGGGATGGACGATCGACGCGTTGAGGCTGCCGACCGAGACTTCGATGGTGCGCAGAAGCTGGTTCTTGGTGTTCAGCGCGAGCGCCCAGAAGTGCTCGCGGTCGGACCCGCGGAACTGCGGACCGCACAACCTGGCGACGTCGTCCGGCCGGGTGATGCACGGCCGGGATGCCGGGGACCGCAGCGAGGCCCTGCGGCTCAGCTCCAAGGAGCCGAGCAACCGCGCGGCTGCCGCCGGGCCGACACCCGGATGCACGCATAGGTCCTCTGCACTCGCGCGCCACAGGCCGTCAGGCATCGGGTGGCGCTCAAGCAGCCCGCGTGCCACGGACTCCTCACGGCACCCGATGACCAGCGCGATAAGACTCTCGTCCGAGACCGCCTCGGCCTGGCCGCACAACACCAGCCCGCGGGCGTACGGACTCTCTGAAACCGATCGTGGCGCCACCGCGCCCCCTCCCCCGTTGAATCACACGATCCGGAGTCGGGAGACGATGGTACGGGCGAGCCAGCCCGTGAGCGCGCCGAGGGGCAGCGCCAAGAGAACCGAGAGGGGTGCGAGCACGAGAATGGACCACGAACCGAGGACCCATGCCGCGGCGCAGAACTGCGCGGCCACATGCGCCGCGGAACCGGCCGCCGACCAACCGATGGGACTGAAGACCCGGCCGGCGCGTGACAGTGCCCACATCACCGCGAGCGATACGGTCGCCCCTGCGGCGCTGATGGCGAACGCGGGACTCCCCAGCGTACCGGCGGCCAGACCGACGATCAGGACCCGGCCGATGCTCACGACACAGGCGGTGCGCCCACCGGAGACCACGAGCGCCACGACGACCGCGATATTCGCGAGACCGAGCTTCAGCCACGGCACGACCGGCAGTCCGGGCAGTGCAGCCTCAACGAGCCCGAGCACCGAGGCGACGGCAAGCAGCCCCGCGGTCAGCGCCATCGGCCGCGACGTGAAAGGTCCGGCAACCGGGCGTGCCTCAGCGGACACGGGCATCGAACCCGTCATCGGCCTCACCGCCCACCCTGATCACCACGCGGTTGGGCACGCACGCGATGACCGAGCCGGCCGAAGAGACCGCGCCGGTCCGCACGCAGGTCTGGTCCGGGCAGCCCGACTCGTGCACGCGCACGCTACCGTCTACGACGCGGACGACCACCTCGCCCATCGCACCGTCGATGCGGTACTCCGCATCCCGCGAGAGCGAGATCACGCTCCGGCCCCCCGGACCGGTGATGTACGCCTGTCCCCCCTGGCTATCCGCCCGCGCAGCTGCAAGCGGCCAGACAAGCAGGCTCGCGCATATCAGCGCGGCGATGAGGATCCGATCGCCGCGAGTCATCGTTAGGCACCCGCCTGGACGGTCTCATCGATCGCGTCCACAGGCGAGGCCGTGCCGGACAGGCTGGCACCCGCGCCATCGGCGGCGACCGCGTCGATACCGGTGCCACGGCCGAAGAGGTCGATGCAGTTCTGCGGGCAGACCTCGACACACGTCCCACAACCGGTGCACTTGTCGTAGTCGACGACCGCAAGCATGTCGATGACGTGGATCGCGTCGCTCGGACATGCACGCTCGCACTTCTTGCACGCGATGCAGCACGCCGAGCAGTTGTCCTTGCGACCCTTGACCCTGTCGTGCGCGTTGCACCGCACGACGACCGGAGCGGTCTCCGGGACGAGGGCAAGCAGCGATATCTGCCCACGCGGACATTCCTTGACGCACACGCCACAACCCGTGCACTTGTCCAGATCCACGACCGGCAGCCCGCGCTCGTCCAGATGCATGGCATCGAACGGACACGCACGGACACAGTCGCCAAAACCGATGCACCCGGCCGAACACGCCAATGGACCGCCCGCCAGGCGCGCCGCCGCTGCGCACGAACGGACGCCGACGTAGTCGTACGCGCGAACCGCCCTGTCGCCGCCGCCGCAGTGCCGTGCGGAGACGAACGCGACGCTCGCGCACGCGTCAGCACCCAGGATGAAGGAGACCGCGTCGGTCACAGACTGCCCGCCTGCGACACAAGCGTTGGCGGCCAGATCACCGGCGACCATCTTCTCCGCGGACACGAAGCATGACGGGTTCCCACACGCCCCGCAGTTGGAGCCCGGAAGCGCCGCGAGGACGGCCTCGACTCTCGGGTCGGCCTCGACATGGAATCGCTTGGCCGCGGTGGCGAGGATGGCCGACGTCACGATGCCGATGATCGACAGCGCGCCGATAGCCTTGAGTATCAACATAAGATCCACGTGGTTACCTCACAGACCGAACCAGCCGGACATGCCGACGTACGCGAGCGACAGCAGACCGGCTGTGATGAACGCGATAGGCGTCCCCTTCATCAGCCGCGAGACCGGTGCCAGCTCGAGACGCTCCCGCAGAGCGGCGAACGTGATGAGCGCGAATCCGAAGCCGACCGAGACGCCGAGCGTGTACACGAGCGCTTCTCCGAGACCGAGCGACGCGCCCAGCGCTATGTTCATCTTGAAGAACCCGGGCTTCGCGGCTTCTGTGGCCGTGGCGAGCACCGCACAGTTGGTGGTGATGAGCGGCAGGTAGATGCCCATCGCGCGGTAGAGCACCGGGCTGGCCTTGCGCAGGTACATCTCCACGAACTGCACGAGTGAAGCGATGATCAGGATGAAGGCTGGAATGTAGAGGAACTCCCCCACACCGAGCGGCGCGAGGATGAACTCCCACGCCACCCACGTGGCCGTCGACGCCATGACCATGACGAAGATGACCGACAGGCTCATGCCGATCGAGGTCTCCATGTTGCTCGAGACACCGAAGAACGGGCACAGGCCGATGAAGCGCGTGAGCAGGATGTTGTTGATGAGCGCGGCACCGATGAAGAGCAGCGCGAGCTGGCCTACACTCGACATGCGGGTCCCTCCTTCCGCGCCTCGGTGCGTTCGTTGATCCAACGAGCGCCCACGATCATGAACGCGAACACCAGAAACGCGCCGGGGAACAGCAGGAACAGGCTCGGCGGCGCATAGCCCGCGGGAAGACTGATCAGCGTACTGTCGAACCAGATGATCTTGCCGGTGCCCAACAGCTCGCGGATGACCGCCAGGAGCACGATCACGGTGGAGTAGCCGATGCCCATCCCCAGCCCATCGGCGATCGATAGCCCCACTTCGTTGTGATACGCGAACGCCTCGGCACGCCCGAGGATCACGCAGTTGACCACGATGAGCGGGATCCAGATGCCGAGGACGCCGTAGACGCTGGGAACGAACGCCTTCATCACGAGATCGACGATCGTCACGAACGACGCAATGACGACGATGAAGATCGGGATGCGCACCTCGCTGGGGATGGCCTTCCGGAACACCGAGATGAGCACGTTGCTCATCACCAGCACGAATATCACCGCCAGGCCCATGAACAGCGCGTTCTGGAACTGCGTGGAAACCGCGAGCGTGGCGCACAGACCGATCATGAGGACGGTCAGAGGGTTCTCGATGCCCAGCCCCTGACGAAAGACGCGAAACCACTCGCTCACTGAGAACCTCCTTCCAGCCCACTCAGGTCCAGACCGCTCAGGACCTCAGAGAACACACGCCCCGCTCCGGCGACCGCGTTGCGGACCCCGTTCGATGACTTCGTCGATCCGCTGATCGTGTCGAGCGCGCGGACATCGGCATCCCCGAAGCCGGCCTCGAGATCGGGGAACTGCTCGAGGAACCATGTCTCCGTGATGACCTTGGTTCCAAGCCCCGGTGTCTCGTTGTGCGAGAGGATGGTAACGCCCGTCACTGAACCAGATGTATCCAGTCCTATAACCACCACCATCGGCCCACCGTAACCCCGGGACGAGACCTTGAGCGCCCAACCTGCGTGCGCACCGTCGGCAGTCGCATAGAACGTGTCGAGGACATCGACGGGAGCCGCCACGGCATCGACATCCGCCTGGATGCGGCTGTCCTCGAGGCAGGTGAACGTCGCGTCCGGGAGCACCGCCTGCAGCGATCGCTCCTCGGCGAGCCGGTCCTGCTCGGCGATCTTCGGAGCGGTCACCGCATAGGTCGCAGCCAGACCGGCAGCCGCCAACACGCAGGTGACAAGCACCGGGATCACGAGCCGTAGTGCGTTACGCATCGGTCTTCACCACCCCGAACACCCGCGGCCGCGTCAGGCGGTCGATCAGCGGGGCGAGTCCATTCATGAACAGGATCGCGAAGGTCGTCGACTCGGGCATCGGGCCTATGAAACGCCCGAGAGCGTTGAACAACCCACAGCCGATGCCGTAGATCAGCCGGCCCTTCTTGGACATCGGCGATGAGACGTAGTCGGTCGCCATGAAGAAGGCACCGAGCATCACGCCGCCGGCGAGCACATGGAAGATCGGGTCGGAACCGAACGCCCAGGAGACAAGGCCCATCGTGCCGATGTAGCCAGCGGGTATCCGCCAGTCGATGATGCCCTTGACGATCAGCACGAGTCCGCCAAGGATCAGCAGTCCGGCCGAGATCTCGCCGAGCGAGCCCTCGAGGTTCTTCAGGAGAAGTGGCTGGTACTGCGCGGCAAGGTCGAACCCGTAGCCGCCGGAGGCCGCCCGATCCGCGGCTGCGACCGCCAGACGGGTCGCTCCGGAGACCGTGTCCAGGCCCTCGGCCGAGACATCGGCCAGCGTCGCGAACCACCCGCGGTTCTGAACGCCCGCGAGCACGCCGCCCCACGACAATGTGACGAAGGCGCGCCCCACGAGCGCCGGGTTGAAGAGGTTGTGCCCGAGCCCCCCGAACAGCAGCTTGCCGAGCCAGATCGCCACGAACGCACCGATTGCCGCCATCCACCACGGCGTGCGGGGCGGAAGGCTCATCGCCAGCAACAGCCCGGTCACGAGCGCGCTGCCGTCAAGCAGCGTCTGCGGCTTGCGGGAGATGGAGTTCACGGCCCACTCCGTGCCGAGCGCCACACCGATGGTGACCACCAGCAGCTGGACCGCCACGAGCCCCATGTTCACGACCGCCCACAGCGCCGCCGGGGTCAGCGCGGCGACGACCCACAGCATGATCCCGGTGCACGTGGCCGAGGAGGCGATGTGCGGAGAGGGGCCGACGATGCGATCCGAGCCGTTGACACTCTTGCTCATCACTTCGCCCCCTTCGACATCGCCGCTGACTTACCGACCCGTATGAGCTGCAGGAGCGGCCGTTTGGTGGGACACACGTACGAGCAGGCGCCGCACTCGATGCAGTCGATCACATTGCGCTCCGCCGCCGCATCCCACATCCGTTTGCCCGCATACGTCGCGAGTATGTACGGCTCCAGCCCCATCGGACAGACTGCGGGGCACCGGCCGCAGCGGATACACGGCTGATCGTCCGAGATCGCCGGTGCCGCCATCCCCTTGGGGAGCGCCACGATGCCGGAGGACCCCTTCGTGATCGGCACTTCAAGGCTGCCGAGGGCCATCCCGGTCATCGGACCACCGGATATCACGCGCTCCACCTCGCCGACGAGGCCACCGGCGTGCTCGATCAGGTCGCTCACGAGCGTGCCGATCACAACGCGATAGTTACCCGGCCGCGCGACCGCCCCCGTCACCGTCACGATGCGCTCCGTGAGCGGTTTCCCGGACTCAAGCGCATCGGCGATCGCCACCGCGGTGGCCACGTTGTGCACGAGCGCCCCGGTCGCCGCCGGCAGCTTGCCGTGCGGGACCTCCTTCTTGAGCAGGGCGTAGATGAGCTGCTTCTCGGCTCCCTGCGGATAGCGCGTAGGAAGCTCCGTGACCTCGATGCCGTCGGCTGCGGCCGCCCGGAGAGCGGCAGCCGCATCGGGCTTGTTGTCCTCGAGCGCGATGATCACGCGCTTGGCGCCGATCATCTCGCGGATACGTACGGCGCCGGCAACGACCCTCTCGGGCTCCTCGAGCATCAGGCGATGATCGCACGTCAGGAACGGCTCGCACTCGCAGCCGTTCAGGATGACCGTGTCGATCGCCATACCCTTCGGCGGCGTCAGCTTCACGGTGCTCGGGAAGGTCGCGCCACCCATGCCGACGACCCCCGCCGCACGAACGCACGCCCGCGGATCGTCGGACGCCTCGATGGGAACGAACGATGCCAGGTCCTGCACCTCGTCCGGCTCGATGATGACCGCCGCGACACGCTGCCCCCCTGCGACGAGCGTCGTGCCGATCTCCGCCACCGTACCTGCCACCGGGCTGTGGATGGGCGCCGAGACCATGGCATCGACATCGCCGATGACCTGACCGCGCTCGACGCGGTCCCCCTTGCCCACGACCGGAGCGCACGGTGCGCCGAGATGCTGGCTCAGCGGGACGACCAGACGAGCCGGTACCGGCGCCCACTGGACGGGAGAGCCCGCTGTGCTCTCCTTGTGACCGGGCGGATGAACACCGCCCGCGAACACGGATCTACCCACACACACCCCTTCCCCGACCTATCACACACGGCCATGAGCGACGGCACGCCACCCCGGTCGACTAGTTGAAAAAGATCGCGATCTCGCGCTCCGCACTCTCCGGAGAGTCCGATCCGTGCACGACGTTCGCGTCAAGCGTCAGCCCGTAGTCGCCTCGGATGGTCCCCGGAGCGGCATCCTTCGGGTTTGTGACCCCCATGAGCTTGCGGACGACCGGCACCGCGTCGGGACCCGACAGCACCATCTTCACCACGGGGCCGGACGTGATGTATGCCACGAGGCCAGCGTAGAACGGCTTGCCCTCATGCTCGGCGTAGTTCGCTGCGGCCTGCTCGGGCGTGACGATGCCGAGCTCGAGACGCTCGATGGTCAGGCCGACCTCTTCGAAGCGGCCGACGATGCGGCCCACGAGGCCGCGCGCCACGGCGTCAGGCTTGATCATGCAGTAGGTCTTCTGGTCCACGTTCACTCCTTCGTACGTACGCTGGCGGCAGCGCCAGCCTATTCCGACGACAATTCGACCCGCACAGGATAAACCCTGCGCGGAAAAATCGGTGATCTGAGCTTCAGATGCCGCCCTCGAGGGAGTTGAAGGCCGTCGTGATGCCGTTGATCTTCCAGCCGACACCCTCGCGGGCGAGCGAGAACCTGTACGCGATCTCGCCACCCTGCTCGTGGACGACGGTGACCTCCACGGTCGAAACGCGTGCAGAGCGCTCCACGGCCCCGACGCTGTAGGACTGCCACACGGGGGGCAGTCCTGACATCGCCTTCTCGACATCCGATGCTGGCACGGCGACCCAGTATGAGCCGACGTCCTCACCGGCGGAGTAGGCGCCGAGCACGCCGTTGACCGTCATCTGCTGCGTCGGATACCCGTAGCCCATCACGTACGCCCCGATGAGAAGCCCGGCCACGAGTACCACGACCGCGCCCCACACCAGCAGCGTCACCCACAGTGGTTTGGCCTCACGCCGCTCGGAGCGGTCCTTGCGTCGAGCTTCGCGGTCCGCGGTGCGCATGTCCTCGTCGGTGCGCGCGAAGAAGCCGGTCACGTCGTCGCTCGCCTCGTCATCCACGAACACCGCACGCTTCGCCACGCCCTCTGGCGCCGCAGGCATCTCACCGGTGGACCAGCCGTCCACACGCTCAGCCGGAACGCACGCGACCACGCTCGCACGGTACGCGGCGTCCACCGCCGGCGACAGCTCGTGTCCGAACTCCGTGCGTGCACGCTCGAACGCCGCCACGGCCCGCTCGTGCATGCCGAGGGCCGCGTACGCCATGCCGAGGTTGGCCGCGGCCCTGCCCCGGCCCCGATAGTCGCGCAGGTCCACCGCGGCCTGGTAGGACTGCACGGCATCCTCGGGATGATCCAACGCCATCTGGCACAGCCCGAGATTGTTCAGGGCCTTACCGGGATCGGGGTTACGGAACTCGATCGCGGCGCGACGGTACATCTCGGCAGCCTCTTCCACCTGTCCGAGCTCGTACAGGGCACCACCGAGACCCTGCAGTGCCTTGTACCGCGAATCGTCGTCCGACTCCTCGAGCGCGTGCTTGAAGGCAGCAGCAGCCTCGGCAGGCTTGCCGAGCGACATCCGGGCGGTACCGAGATTGCGCGCCACCGCCGCGTGGTCCCCGTAGTCAGGGTCGGCGAGTGCACGCTCGTAGACTGCGCATGCGTCATCGATCCGCTTGAGCTTCATGAGGGCGTTGCCGGCACGATGGAACGCGTAGCCGCTGCCACGGATCTCGCCTCCCGCGGCACCCAGGAACTCGCGCGCGGCCGCGGTCCATTCCGCGGCTCCGTACGCCTTTTCCCCGGCAGCCAGACGCGCTTCGTCCACAGGTGGCCTCCTAGCGGGTGATGGTGACTGACTCGATCGTGTCGCCGATGGCGAGTGCCTGCACCACGTCCATGCCCTCGACGACCTGGCCGAACACGGTGTACTGGCCGTCGAGCGAAGGCTGCGGAGCCAGACAGATATAGAACTGGGAACCGGCCGAATCCGGGTGCTGCGCACGTGCCATCGAGAGCGTCCCGGTCTCGTGCTTACGTGCGTTGAACTCGGCCTTCTGATTCCAGCCGGGCCCACCCGTGCCGATCCCGCCGCCTCCGGCGATCACCTGCTCGGGGGTGAGATCCTGCGTGATCGGATCGCCGCCCTGCGCGACGAAGCCAGGGATCACCCGGTGGAACTTGATGCCGTCATAGAACCCCGCGTCGGCGAGCTCGATAAAGCTCGCCACGGTGTTGGGTGCCTCCTCGGGGAAAAACTCGAGGACTATGGTGCCTTTCGACGTGACCATCGTGGCGCGCTCCGCGCCGGTCACCTCTGTGGTCGAGACGTGAAGCATGGGGTCCTCCTGATCGACGGCCGCCGGCTCGTCATCACCGGCGGGTGTGGACTGGGACGCCTCTGACGGCGTGCCGGACTCCGCATCCATGGTCGCCGGCTCGGCCGAGCAGCCCGCGAGCGCGAATGAGAGCACGATCGTGATGACTGCGAGAACGACGGCGGGGTGCAAACCCCTGTCGGCGCTACGTGAGAACACGCGACCTCCCTGCCGGCGCCTGCGCCGGGAATCGGATGCGGCTGAATCGCTTCATTCTAGCAGTGACCTTCCGGCGCGTCAGCGCGACATCACACCCCTTTTCGGGTACACGCCTTATGCTATCGTGACATCACGTCGCCGCCTGTACGGCGGAGGCGGGATGAGTGCACCGGGCCCTGATTCGGGCCGTCGTCGCCTCCCGCGACGCACGGGCACCACGGGTCCGGCCTTTCTTTCTGACAAGGCCCGTCCGTGTGTTGCACGAGGAGGCGATGCTCATGGGAGCGCCCAGCACCGACAAGGTCCGTAACGTCGTCCTGCTTGGCCATGGAGATGCCGGTAAGACGTCGCTCGCCGAGGCGATGCTCTTCATGGCGGGTCAGACCAAACGCCTCGGCAGTGTGGCTGAGGGACACTCCAACCTCGACTACGAGGCCGAGGAAGTCCGCCGCAAGATCACCCTGAACCTCTCGATGGCGCCTGTGGAGCACAACGGCGTCAAGATCAACATCATCGACACCCCCGGCTACGTCGACTTCATCGGCGATGCGGTGGCAGGCATGGAAGCTGCCGAGATGGCGCTGTTCGTGGTGGACGCGGTCGCCGGTCCCCAGGTGCAGACGCGCAAGCTGTGGAAGCTCGCCACTGACATGGGAATCGCCAAGGCCGTCTTCATCAACCGCATGGACAAGGAACACGCCGACTTCGACGCGGCGATGGCCGCCCTGGATGCGGCCTTCGGCCACCGGGTCGGCGCAGTGCAAATCCCAATCGGCGCCGAACAGGACCTCCGCGGCGTCATCGACATCATCCGTATGAAGGCATACCACCACGAGGGTGACCAGGAGGAGATCCTCGAGATCCCAGCCGAACTCGTCGATGCTGCCGAAGCCGCTCGCGACAAACTCTGTGAGTTGGTGGCCGAGGCTGATGACGACCTGATGGAGAAGTACCTCGAGGGTGACCGTTTGAGCCAGGAGGAACTCGAGACGCTCCTCGACAAGGCCATCGCGCAGTCGATCTTCATCCCCGTCTTCGTCGGCTCGGCCATCACCATGCAAGGCGTCGAGGACCTGATGGACGATATCGTCACGTTCTTCCCCGAGCCCACCGCGCACGGGCCACTGACCACCGTCGATGGCGACGAGGTCCCCTTCTCCGTGGAGGGCGACGTGGCGGTACACGTCTTCAAGACGCTCTCGGATCCATACGTGGGACGCATGAACTTCGTGAAGGTCGTCTCCGGCACCCTCAAGCCTGGCCAGGAACTCGTCAACTCACGCACGGGCAAGAAGGAGCGTGTCGCGCACATCTACAAGATGATCGGCAAAGAGACCGTGGACATCGAAGCCGCCCCCGCTGGCGACATCGCCGTTCTGACGAAGCTCTCCGACACACTCACCAACGATACCCTCTCCGCAAAGGGCGATATCTCCTTCGCGCCCCTGCCACTTCCCGAGCCCCTCTACCCCGTCGCGATCGTCGCCAAGACCAAGGCCGACGAGGACAAGCTCGGCAGCGCGCTCAAGGGCATCGTCGACGAGGACCCATCGCTCCTGATGCGCCGCGACGAGGAGACCCACCAGACCGTTATCACCGCCTACGGTGACGCCGCGATCGATGTGCTCATCAACCGCCTGCACGACCGGTTCCACGTGGATGCCGAGCTCGTCGACATGCGCATCCCTTACCGCGAGACGATCCGGAAGGCGGCGCAGGCGCAGGGCCGCCACAAGAAACAGACCGGTGGCAGCGGGCAGTTCGCCGACTGCTGGCTGCGGCTCGAACCCAACCCGAGCGGCGGCTACGAGTTCCTCGACGAGATCGTCGGCGGCAGGATCTCCAAGCCGTACATAGTCGCCATCGACAAGGGCGTGCAGGACACGATGGCGTCTGGCGCGATTGCCGGTTATCCCGTACAGGACGTGAAGGTCGCGGTCTTCGATGGCTCGATGCACGCTGTTGACTCCAACGAGATGGCGTTCAAGACCGCCGCGCGGATCGGCTTCCGTGCCGCCGCCGAGAAGGCCGACCCGGTCATCCTCGAGCCTATTGCGACGCTCACCATCGAGGTGCCGGACGAGCACGCCGGTGCCGTCATGGGCGACATCAGCTCGATCCGTGGCCGCATCCTCGGCATGGACGCTCCGGAAGCAGGCGTCCAGGTCATCCGCGCGCAGGCGCCGTACGCCGAGGTCGTCCACTACTCACCGCACCTGCGCTCTATCACGAGCGGCACGGGCTCCTACACACTCAGCATCGACAGCTACGAGCAGGTTCCCGGCGACATCCAGAAGCGACTCGTCGAGGAGCACGACAAGGAGCGCGCCGAGGGCCATTAGCGGCTCCCCTGACGCACTCACGGAAAAGGGCCGGCCCGCGTTGCAGCGGACCGGCCCTTCCTATGTGGACTGGCGCCCTCTGTAGGATTCGAACCTACGACCTTCTGCTCCGGAGGCAGACGCTCTATCCCCTGAGCTAAGAGGGCGGGGACGCCCGAGAA
>JAFGAG010000042.1 GCA_016933785.1 Coriobacteriia bacterium
TCCACGCCTGTCGCCGTGGTTGCGGCGGTGGGAGTGGGAACGGGAGCCCTCGTCACCGGCATGGGGCCGGTCATGGCGCTGGTCGGCGCGGCGGCTGCCGCGATGTCGATCAACTCAGGGAGGTGGTGAGGCCGATGCCTTCACCGGTGCTGATGTCCTTCAAGCCGTCCCGGTCCTACGGGTGGCTCTGGCTTGTCGGCCTGACGGCGCTCGTCGCTGTCTCGGCGCTTCCACTCGTGATGCCCGGCGTCGTGCCCCCGGACGAGAGGATCGCGGTGTGGATCGGTCTCGCGATCATGGTGCCGCTGCTCGCGTACTTGCTCGTCACGCTCGCATCGCTACCGGCGATGCGCTACGACCTCACCGCCGACGAGATCGTACTCTCGTGTGGACCGCTCTATCGCTACCGGATCCCGTATGCGCAGATCACCGACGTCCGCCGTACCACGCTCACGCCCACGCTCTGGTCGAGCATGCGGATGCCCGGTCTTGCGATCGGCGGCGTCCCCTACGCCGACATCGGTGGCGTGAAGATGTGCGCAACCCGAATGTCGCGAGATATCCTTCTCGTGACCGCCGGGAAGCGCCGTTACGGACTCACGCCGGCCGATGAGGCGGCGTTCATGGCAGCGCTCAGACCGCTGCTGCCGCGGACACCTTCGGCACGGCCAGCCGGAGCCGCGACCGTCGCCCGGGCGCACGGGGAGGACTGACGTGCATCCCATCGTTCCGATGGCGGTGATCACCGTCGCGTTCTCGGCTGCTCTGTGGTGCGGGATGCTCTGGCTCTACTCGGGACGCACGATGCGCTTCGTACGGCTGGTCTGGCTTGGCCTGCCTCTCTCGGCGATCGTGAATCTCGCGGTGAAGGGACCGCTCGCCAAGGGTGTCGGCGAGCTCGCGGGCGTCGAACCGGGTCTCGGCCTCGAGACACCGGTGTGGTTCCTCGTGTTCCTGTTCCTGCTCGCGCCGGTCTTCGAGGAGCTCATCAAAGCAGCGCCGGCGCTTCTGCCGGCCGTACGGCGGCACATCGGTACACCGGGCGACGCGCTCTGGGCCGGTATGGCGCTCGGCATGGGGTTCGGGCTCGGCGAAGCGATCTACCTCGCCTGGCAGGTCACGGTGTCGGGGGCGTACACGGAGTACCCGTGGTACGCGTTCACCGGCTTCTTTGGGGAGCGCCTGCTCGTCGTCTTCATGCACGGGATGATGACGGGTCTGCTCTTCCTCATCGCGAAGCGCGGGTACTGGGTGCGAGGCTATCTCGCGGCGGCTGGCGCACACGCGCTGCTCAACTCGGGCGCGATGCTCTATCAGCTCGAGCTCGCGCCGGGGTGGGCTGCGAGCGCATCGCTCGGCGTGATGCTGATCGGCTTCGCGGTGCTCTTTGAGCGCATCCGCCCCAAGTGCGGCGTGATGGAGCGTCCTGATGACACCGTCTACTTCTCAGGTGGAGTCTGAGATGGAGGTGCTGTCGCTCGTTGGAGGGCTCGCGCTCCTGGCTCTAGGTGGGGAGACGCTCGTGCGTGCGGCCGTCTCGCTCGCTCGCCGCTCGGGGCTTTCGGTCCTGCTCATCGGCGTCACCATCGTTGGCGCGGCGACCTCGATGCCCGAGCTCGTGGTGAGCATCCAGGCCGCCGCCGAGGGAAACCCAGGCGTCGCGGTGGGCAACGTCTTGGGCAGCAACATCGCCAACCTCGCGCTCGGGCTGGGCGTGATGGGTCTGCTGGTGCCGTTCACCGTCCGGCGGCATTCGCTGTGGCACGACCTCGTTGCGTTGCTGGTAGCGTCAGTGGCGTTCCTCGGCCTCGCACTGCTGGGCACCATCGGGCGTCTGACCGGTACGGTCATGGTGCTGGCACTCGGTCTGCACCTCTGGCGGACCTACCTGCGAGACAAGCGCGAACGCGACGCCGTCGCGGTGCTTCACGCCGAGGAGACGCTGGAGTTCGAAGAGTCGTGGTCGATCGCGCTTTCGCTCGGGGTGCTCGTGATCTCGAGCGTGATGCTCGTCGGCGGAGCCCGTCTGCTGCTCAACGGCGCGATCCCGCTCGCTGAGGCGTGGGGTGTGAGCGACGTGGTCATCGGGGCGAGCGTCGTCGCGATCGGCACATCGCTCCCCGAGGTCGCCACGACAGCCGCCGCCGCACTCCGGCACGAGCACGAGGTGGCGCTTGGCAATCTCGTGGGGAGCAGCCTCTTCAACCTACTCGGCATCCTGGGCGTGACCGCGCTCGTGCGACCCGTCCCGCTCGACGCGGCCTTCGTTCTCACCAGCGGCGCGCTGGCACTCGGCGTGGTCGCCGTGAGCACGCCGTGGCTGCTCGGCCGTCTGCGGTTCGGCAGGACCGCCGGTCTGGGGTTCCTCGCGGCCTACCTGCTCTACATCGCACTCGCCACCGGCCTCGTCGGCTGATACGCGCAGCCGCCAAGCACGGCCTCGCGCTGCGGCGGTTCGCGGTACCATCGGAGCCACAGGAGGAGTGATGACCGAGCGCGCGACCATACGCTTCGAACCCTCCGGGCGCACGGTGACCGTGGCGCTCGGCTCGACGCTGCTCGACGCTGCCCGTGCCGCCGGGATCGAGATCGATGCGCCCTGTGGCGGGACCGGTACCTGCGGCTCCTGCCGGGTGCGAGCCACCGGGGCGCTCTCGGCGATGAGCGGTAGCGAACGCGAGCTGCTCGGCGGTGCGGGCGTGACGGCCGGTAAGCGGCTGGCCTGTCGCACGCGGGTCGAGGGCGACGCGACCGTACTCATGCCCGACCCGCCTCGTGAGGCTCGTGTAGTCTCGGCCGCGCGGCACAAGGCGGCCGAGGTGCAGTCGCCGCTCGATCGGGGTATCGACCGGCTCGGCGAGCTCACCGGCACCGCGATCGACATCGGCACCACCACCATCGCGGCCGAGCTGTTGGACCTGCGCACGGGGGCCGTCCTGGCCACCGCGGGGGGGCTCAACGACCAGCGCGCCATCGGCGCTGACGTGCTCTCGCGGGTGGCACATGCGTCGGCCGGAGGTGCGACGGAGCTCCGTGAGATGGTCGTGCGGCAGGTCGATGCGCTGACGCTCGGCATGCTCAAGCAGGCGGGCAGGGACCCCGGCACGCTCGTCGAGAGCGTGGTCGTGGGCAACGTCGCCATGACCGGGCTCTTCCTCGGCACGGATGTCACGCCGCTCGGTGAGGCTCCGTACCAGGGCGCTCCCTTGTCGGGCCGTCGCGTCCGAACGGCGGAGATCGGCTCTTCGCTCCCGGCCGGCCTTGAGGTCTTCGTTCCCCCCGGAGTCTCCGCGTTCGTGGGCTCGGATATCACCGCCGGGTTGCTCGCCACTTCGCTCGCTGAGCGGATCACCCCCACGCTCTTCATCGACCTCGGTACCAACGGTGAGATCGTGCTGGCGGCACGGGGGCAGCTGCGTGCTGCCACGACTGCAGCAGGGCCCGCGCTCGAGGGCGCCTCGATCTCGTGCGGCATGCGTGCCGAGGCAGGGGCCATCGAGCAGGTGGAGCTCGACGGCGGCGCGCTCAGGCTCGGTGTGATTGGGGAGCGCACGCCGCAGGGCATCTGCGGCAGCGGGCTGCTCGATCTGATCGCCGTTCTGCTGGACGCCGGGCTTGTCGACGCGAGCGGACGCATGCTCGACACGGTCGGTCACCCACTCAGGATGCGGGTCACGGAGCGCAACGGAGCCCGCGCGTTCATCGTCGATGGGGCGGGCGACATCGTGCTCACCCAGCATGACATCCGGCAGGTGCAACTCGCCATCGGCGCAATCCGAGCGGGCGTCGACCTGCTGCTCGCCTCGGTGGCGCTCGAGCCCTCGGCGATCGTGACCGTGGTGGTCGCGGGCGGGTTCGGCTTCCACGTGCGCGCGGCCTCTCTGGTGCGCCTCGGTCTGCTGCCATCGCAGTGGCTGGACCGCGTGATGTTCGCGGGCAACACGGCGCTCGCGGGTGCGCGCATGGCGTTGCTGAGTGGTGCGGTGCGGGAGCGTGCAGATGGGCTCGTCGGACGCGTGCAGACGGTCGACCTTGCGGCTCACCCCGAGTTCCAACAGCGCTTTCTGGCCTCGCTCACCTTCCCGGAGTAGCAGCGGGACTCCTTCTGGGCCTGACGGCCACACGTCCATTCTTGACAATCCGATTTCCTAATGCCAATCATTCACTCGAGTGATATCGCGTCCAGGTAAGGGGAATCCAGTGGTCGAACGTCGCGTGATCGGTCCCACGGCGTGGTTTCTGGGTGGCGCCGGCCTGTTCATCGGAGCCGTTGCCGCATGGCTCGTCAGTCAGGGCAATCCGGGGAACATGGGTCTGTGCATCGCGTGCTTCCTGCGGGACATCACCGGCTTTTTCGCAGGCGGCGTCACCGGCCAGGGCGCCGTCGCGTACATCCGTCCCGAGATCATCGGCATCATCCTCGGCGCGATGGGCGCCGCGCTTTTCACGCGCGAGTTCCGTCCGCGCGGTGGCAGCCAGCCGCTCGTGCGGTTCGTGCTCGGCTTCATCTTCATGGCGGGGGCGCTCATCTTCCTCGGCTGCACCGTACGTGCATGGCTGCGTCTCGGGGGCGGCGACCTCACCGCGATCTGGGGCGTCCTCGGCATCGTGGCGGGCGTGCTCGTCGGCATCGTGTTCCTCAAGAAGGGCTTCAACCTGGGACGCGCTAAGGCCGTGGCCAAGCCGCTCGGCTGGGTGCTGCCCGTGTTCGCTGTGGTGCTGCTCGTGTTCGCCATCATCGCCGAGTACGGCACCGCCCCGGGGTGGACGATGTCCACCGCCGCCGGTGAAGGCCCCGGTGCCCTGAGCGCCGCGCTCTTCATGTCGCTCATCGCCGGCCTCGCCATCGGCGTGGTGGCCCAGCGGAGCCGCTTCTGCTCGATCGGCGGCATCCGTGACGCCGTCCTCGTGAAGCGCTACGACCTGCTCTTTGGCGTGATCGGGCTGCTCGTGGGTGCCACGGTGGTGAACCTGGTCCTCGGCCAGTACAACCTCGGCTTCGTCGACCAGCCGGTGGCGCACAATGACGCGCTCGGCAGCTTCGCGGCGATGACCGTTGCCACGTTCGCAGCGATGCTCCTGGGTGGTTGCCCGTTCCGGCAGGTGATCATGGGCGCCGAGGGTGACGCCGACTCCACTACGGCCGTTGCAGGCATGCTGGTGGGCGCCGGCTTCATGCACTGGGCGGGCCTCGCGTCCACGCCCAAGGGCCTTGCGCCTGCGGCCTGGCCCGCGCTCGCGGTGATGGCGGCCGTGGTCCTGGCGATCGCGTGGTATGGCACCCGGAAGACGGCGTAGAGAGGGGACGGTAATGAAGGAACTCGACGTGCGCGGGCTCTCATGCCCGATGCCGCTGATGCACACCAAGAAGGCGATCGAGGACGATCCGACCGAGGTCCTCGTCCACGCGGACAGCGGGACGGCCAAGGCCAATGTGGTGGCCTTCCTGCACGATGCCGGCTACACGGTCACCGTGGACGAGTCCGGTGACGAGTACAGGATCAGAGGAGCGCGGTAGTGGCGCTGTTCGCACGCAGAGACCGGAAGGCCGCTCCGGGCGCTGACGAGGCGCTCGGACTCTTCCTCTTCGATGCCGTGAACGACGCGCTCGCCGCCGAACGCGCGCTGAAGGCCGCAGGCTACGAGGTGTCGCTCGTAGCGCCGCCCCCGCACCTGCGCGCGGGCTGCGACCTCTCGATCGCGTTGCCGCGCGTGGAGCAGGTCGGCGCCGAGCGAGAGATCGTCGGGGCGGGCGTGCACATCCGGGACTGGGTTGCCGACGTGGAGGGGACGGCCGAGGTCTGCGATCTCGTCACCACCGTGGACTTCGGGCAGTGGCTGATGGTCCGGGCCGGGAACATGAAGATCGTCGTCGAGAAGGCGACCGGCGTGATCGTGAACACCTCCGGCGGCGGCTGCCCCGACATCCCGTACCTCAATCTCGAACTCGTGGGGAAGCGGCTGCACGAGGTGCCGCGACCCAAGGACCTCGGCTATACCCTGTGCGGGCTCATGCTCGACCGCGCGTATGTCGAGGTCCGTTCGCAGCTGGAGACGGCCGCTCAAGGCGGTGACGCATGACGCTGCTCGTGGTCGCGACATACCCGGTGGCCGGTGGCACCGTGCTCGAGGGCCGGGTCACCATCGAATCCGACGGCGCCGTCGCCATCGGCGGCACTCGCGTGCCCAGCTCGCAGGGCACCTCGGCGATGCTGGGAGCGGCCGCGCAGGTGGCGGCACACCTCGGCACGTCGGCGCCCTACGCACTCGTGGCGGGGGACATCGGCCGGGGTGACGGAACGCGTGCCGTCTACGAGCGGCTGCTCGACGCCGTGACGCGCGTGCGACCGTCGGTGGTCGCGTTCCACTACATGCAGCCGGTCATGGCGCTGATGCGCAAGGCGGTCGACGGGCTGGCCGAGGCGGCGCCCGGCGCGCTCCTCGTGGCCGACGCGGGCGGTATGTACGCCGCCAAGGCCGCCGGGCTCGCGTCAAGGTTCGAGCTCATGACGCCCGATGTGGGCGAGGTCGGATTCCTGGCGGACCCCTCGGTCACGCATCCCGCGTACGTGTCCCGGTACCTCTTCGGTAACGACGGGTTCGACCCGGTCATGCTCGCCGCATCGGCACACGAGACCGGTGGCTCGGCACGCGTGCTCCTCATCAAGGGCGCCCGCGACCACATCACGCTCGATGGCCGGGTCGCCGAAGTCGTCGACGAGCCGTGCGTCCCCGAGCTCGAGGCGATCGGCGGCACCGGCGACACCGTGGCCGGACTCGCCTCGGCGTTTCTCGCCGCAGGCTTCCCGACCGTGGATGCCGCGCGTTGCGCGTGCCTGGCCAACCGTGAGGCGGGCCGCGTGATGGGCGCCACGCCCGCGATGCATGCGAGCGATCTCGTGGCTGCGCTGCCGGGCGTCCTGGCCAGCGAGCTCTGCGGCTGGAGCGGTGTCTGCGTGGCGTAGAGCGCGCACTGGACGCATCCGACGTCCCCCGCGTACTCTCAACACATGACGCTGCGACCGTAGGAGGACCCATGCTGTTCGGGATGACGATCGAGCCGTATATGCTGATCGGCGGCGGTAGCGCTATCTTCGTGCTCGTGGTCTTCCAGATCCTTCAGGGCAAGCGGAAGATCAAGTTCAAGGGCAAGCTGCATCTGACGGTGCACAAGTGGGTTGCGGCCGCCATACTTGCGGCCTCGATCTTCCACGGCCTCCTGGCGCTCGCCCATTTCGGCATCATCTGACACACGCTCCGGAGCGGTTGTTCCGGAACACCCGTACGGAGGCACGATGGAGAACACCGACCAGCAACCAGCGCCTGTGGCGCCGCAGCAGTCACAGCCGACCCCCCGCAAACCCATGTCCACCGGCGCCAAGTGGGCCATCGGCCTCGGCGTCGCGTTCCTGCTGCTCATCCTCGGTTCGTGCGCGCTCATGGTCGCGATGCTGGGTGGCTCCGATCTCGCACCGCTCTCGTACGGCGACAGCATCGCGCTGATCCGCATCGACGATGTCATCTCGGGAACCACAGGGACAACGCCCGAGTACCTCCTCGACCAGATCGACCAGGCGCTCGATGACGACAGCGTGAAGGCGATACTGCTCAGGGTTGACTCGCCGGGCGGCACCGTCGCCGCCTCACAGGAGATCATGCTCGCGGTCCGTAAGGCCGCCGAGGAGAAGCCGATCGTCACCAGCGTGGGCGACGTGTGCGCTTCCGGCGCGTACATGGTGGCGGCGCAGACAGACGAGATCGTCGCGGCCCCCGGCTCCACCGTCGGCAGCATCGGCGTGATCATGGAGCTCGTGAACGCCGAGGGCCTGCTCGACAAGGTCGGCCTGAAGTTCACCACGCTGACCCAGGGCGAGTACAAGGACGCCGGCAGCCTGTACCGCAGCCCGACGGCCACCGAGACGGCCATGCTCAACGAGCAGATGAACGTCGTCTACGAGCAGTTTGTGGCCGACGTCGCCCAGGGCCGCGGCATGGGTGTCGAGGAGGTCCGCGAGCTTGCCACCGGCTGGGCCTGGCTCGGCAGCGAGGCGCTCGAGCTCGGACTGGTGGACACACTCGGCAACTACGACGACGCGGTCGACCGCGCAGCCGAGCTCGGCGGGATCGAGGGTGAGCCGTCCATCGTCACCTACGAGCCAGCGGACCCCTTCGCCGATCTGTACCTCGACCTGCTCGGCCTCGTGTCTCCGCGCGACGACATCGATGTCGAGGCGCTGCGAAGGTGGAGCCTGCCCCGCTGACGGCTTGACCGCCTCGCGGGTTCCGCACGGCAGCGTGGTATCGCCTACAATGCACGCATGAGCCGCGCCCCGGGGCGCGGCGCGATGTACGCCCCTCCCGAGAGGACACCGCGTGGAGCCGATCGAGCTGAAGCCGAGCGCACAGGGCAAGGTGCGCGACATCTACGACCTCGGCAAGGCGCTTCTGATCGTGGCGACCGACCGTCTGAGCGCGTTCGATGTGGTGCTGCCCGACCCGATCCCGTACAAGGGCGAGGTGCTCACCAAGATCTCGCTCTTCTGGTTCGACAAGCTCGCGGACGTCGTGCCCAACCACCTGCTCACCGCCGAGGAGTGCGATCTTCCCGAGTCGCTCTCGCAGTACGCCGAGTCGCTTCGAGGCCGCTTCATGATCGTGAAGAAGGCCGAGGTCTTCCCGGTGGAATGCATCGTGCGTGGCTACCTCGCCGGCAGCGGCTGGAAGGAGTACCGCGAGCACGGAACCGTCTGTGGTCAGCGCCTTCCCGGGGGCCTCGTCGAGAGCAGCCGTCTGCCAGAGCCCATCTTCACGCCGTCAACAAAGGCCGCAGTGGGCGATCATGACGAGAACATCAGCTTCGAGCGCATGGTGGAGATTATCGGCCCGGAGTACGCGGAGAGGCTTCGTGACGCATCGCTCGCGCTCTACGAAGCTGCCCGCGATCACGCCGCCGGTCGCGGCATCATCATCGCAGACACGAAGTTCGAGTTCGGCCTCG
Source organism: Coriobacteriia bacterium (assembly GCA_016933785.1). GTDB lineage: Bacteria > Actinomycetota > Coriobacteriia > Anaerosomatales > Anaerosomataceae > Anaerosoma. The sequence continues at coordinate 8,999 of JAFGAG010000042.1, forward strand.
TCGAAGGTGAGGTCACACTCATCGACGAAGTGCTCACGCCCGACAGCTCGCGGTTCTGGCCTGCGGACGAGTACGCGCCCGGTGGCGCACAGCCGAGCTTCGACAAGCAGTTCGTACGCGACTGGCTCGAGGCGAGCGGGTGGGACAAGACGCCACCGGCGCCGTCGCTCCCCGAGGACATCATCACCGTGACGGCCGAGAAGTACATCGAAGCCTACGAGCTCATCACCGACGAGCCGTTCATGCCGGAAGGGGACTGAGCGCGTGTCTCAGCGCAGCTACAACAACGACCGTAACCGCAAGGGTGCCGTGGTGGGATCCACGCGCAAGAGCGCGGCCTCGGCCAAGCCGGTCCGCAAGCAGGGGACGGTCGAGGTCACCAAAGCGAGCTCGACCAAGAGCAAGCCCGCGGGTCCCGAGAAAGACTGGACGGGGCTTCCCACCTCGCCCGAGATCAAGAAGTGGCGCCGCATCTGGTGGGTGCTGCTGCTGGGCGGCATCGCCGCCATCGCCGTCGGCTACCTCCTGCCCGAGCTCAGGGCCAACGAGAACGCTCAGCGCATCATCGCGATCGTGGTTCTTCTCGCCTCGATGACCGCGGTGACGATCGACCTGGTGGTGATCCGCCGCCTGCGGAAGCAGCTGATCGAGTCGGCAGCCAAGAAGCCCTCCAAGAAGGCGCAGAAGCATGCCGGAGACGAGCAGGCGGCGAAAACGAGCGGGAAGGACGAGGCGTGAGCATCCGCGACGTCCCGCCGGCGGTTCGCGTGCAGCTCTACCTGTTCTGGGCGGGCATGGCGATAGCGGGCATCGGCGTGGTGGGGTTCTTCCTGAGCTTCTGGCAGGTGGGATCGGCCACGGCTGCCGCCATCGACGTGCATGAGGATGTACCGGTCTATGCCTACGCTTCGATCGCCGCATGGGTCGCCGGTCTGGCCGTGATGTGGTCGAGCCGCCGCAGGCTCGACGCGGCGGTGGCTGCGAAGCTGGCCGAGGACCAGGCGGGTCTGTATGTCGACCTCGGCGCTGAAGAACGCGACGATGAGGGAGTACCGACGACCGCGCCCGACGGGCGCGACAGCTAAGGGGAGGAGCCGCTACCGTGGCACGCTTCGAGATCTACGTGACGTACAAGAAGGGCATCTTCGACCCGCCGGGCGCCACTGCCGAGCGTGCGCTCGTGAATCTCGGCTACGACGAGGTGGGCTCGGTCAAGATCGGCAAGTACATCCAGCTCGAGGTGGCCGACGGCACGCCTATGGAGCGGGTGCGCGAGATGTGCGACAAACTGCTTGCCAACCCCGTGATCGAGGACTACCGCATCGAGACCGTCGGGGAGGCGTAGGCGATGCGCTTTGGAGTGGTGCGGTTCCCCGGATCCAACTGCGAGCAGGACGTCGTTCACGCCGTGCAGCACCTGGGCTTCGACGCCGGGTACATCTGGCACGGTGACACCGACCTCGCAGGCTACGACGCGATCGTTCTGCCGGGCGGCTTCAGCTATGGCGACTATATCCGCTGTGGCGCCGTGGCGCGCTTCTCGCCCGTCATGGCCGAGGTCGTGCGCTTCGCCGAGCGTGGAGGCCCCGTCATCGGCATCTGCAACGGTTTCCAGATCCTGACCGAGGCACATCTGCTCCCCGGTGCGCTCCTGCGCAACACGGGGCTGAAGTTCGTGTGCAAGCCCGCATCGCTCCGCGTTGAGGAGAGCGTCTGCCAGTGGCTCGACCTGCCTCCGGGAACCGTGGTCAGCGTGCCGGTCAACCACAACGAGGGCAACTTCATCTGCGACGACGAGACGCTCGAACGCATACGTGGTAACGGTCAGGTCGTGCTGCGGTATTGCGAACCGGACGGGACCACCGCCGATGGTGGCAGCGCCCCCAACGGCGCGCTCGACGACATCGCGGGCATCACGAACGAGCGCGGCAACGTGTTCGGCCTGATGCCGCATCCGGAGCGGGTGGTCGACCCGGTGAGCGGCGGCACGGACGGCCAGGAGTTCTTCTCCGCCATCGCCGAACGCGTCGTCAACGCTGGCTGAGCTGCGGCGTTGAGGTTCCGGTAAGACTCCCGGTCACGTCCCGGGAACCGGTGCGTGGCATCCTCACAGCGTCATGTGATCGACGCTGTGAGGGGTGATCGTGATGAGACCAGGACGTGCGTTCTTGTCCGCCGTGTTCGCGGCCCTGCTTGTGGTAGGAGCCTCGGTGCCGGCGTACGCCGCGGGGGGCCATGGCGCACGGGGCGAGGACACCGCTGCGCGCGTGCGGGCAGGCGCGGATGTCACCAAGCGGCCCGAGCACGACGGGACGGCACCGCCGCAGTGGGACCTCCCGAAGCCCGAAGTCATCCCGCATGAGGATGTCGCCCCACCCGGGGCGGGAGGCTTGACGGGCGACGGGGTCAATCAGATATCGTTCACGGCCTTCGACACGGGGGACATCATCGTCGTGCTGGGCACGACCTTCGGGCACGCGGGATGCTGGTCAGACGAGCTCTACAGCGCTGTACGAGGCGTGTACTCGTACTGCATCTGGAGCGCCAACACCACACCCGTCAGCGGCGTCCAGCTGGAGCAGCCGGTGAAGTACCGCGCCTACGATCGCGCGTACGGCCTGTGGGTCCCGTCCATGGCTTCTTCGGGGCCTGGAGTCGTGAGCTACTGCTCGCTGCAACGGGGCGAGCCATACAACATCCTGTCCTCCAAGACCGACTACGGCCGCTGGTACTGCAGCAAACTGCCGTGGGTGGCATGGCGGCTGAAGACCGGCGTAGACCTGGACGCCGATGGTGGTTACTGGGTATGGCCGGTCGACCTGGTGAACGACAGCCAGACCTCGGTATTCGCGATGTCGAGCTGAGACCGTGAGGTCCCCGTGCCGTGCGCGGCCGCATGGCGCGGGGACCCTGCAGGGGGCAGCATGTGGTCTGTGTCAGGGGGGATGATGGGTCGCTTCGCAGCCGCTTCGGCGGCACTTCTCTCACTTGTGGTGATCGCAGGATGTGCGGGGGGATGGGCTGGGGGCCGGCGGATCGAGGGTCCGGTGCTCGCCGTCGTCTCGTACTCCCCGGATGAGATCGTCCTCGTCGATGCCGGGTCACTCGGCGTGATCGAGCGTCTGCGGCTTCGATCGATGGGGACCGATCCGATCGCGGTGCCCGGACTCCGCACGTTCGTGACCGCGCAATGCGGCGGGCTCGGTGAGGATGCAGACAACGCGATCGCGCTCGTCGATCTGGAGCAGGGCGGCCGCGTGCGATACGTCGAGCTGTCGGATCCGAACCCCGGGTTCGTAGGATCGGTCGGGGACGGCACGGTTCTCGTCTCACACGGAGTGTGGAGTCCTGAGGGTATCCCCGTGACGCGGGTCGATCTCCTGCATGAAGCGGTGGCGGGCCGGGCCACGGTGGCCAACGCCTACGGTGCTCTCGTGGTGACGGCGGGGTCGCTCTGGACCTCAGGGCCCGAAGGTCACGACATCGGCGAGCAGGCCCACACGATCCGCCGGACCTCCCCGGACCTTGCCACCTCGCGGGTCTTTCCCGCAGGGAGCGAGCCGCCGCTGCTTGCAGCCGATGGCGACAGCACGAGCACGATTCTCGCCGTGAGCAGCAGCGGAGGACGTGCAGTCGTGCGCAGGGTGTCTGCTGAGGACCTCGACCTGGTCACCTCCGGCGTGCTCGATGGCCTGAGCGAGGGTGTCGGACAGGTCGTGTCGGTGGGCGATATGCTCGTGTTGCGGGATTCGAGCGGAGCCGAGATGTCCCGCCCGGGAGGTCCGCTCATCGTGCTCGATCGGGCGACGCTGACGGAGCTCCGCCGCATCGACACTGGTGGCTCGGTGGCAAGCATCGCTGCTCTCGGGGAGGCCGTGTACGCCGTGACATGGGACACCGGCGAGCTGATCGAGGTGGACCCGGGGGCGGGGAGCGTCCTGCGGCGCGTGCACCTCGAGGGTCTCGACGGCAAGATGCTGCAGCTTGCCGGGATGAGGGGTTCAGGGCCGCCAAGCGGTCCGTGACGGCCCTGCGCTTTCCGCTACAATCGAGCCACCACCAGCCGCTACTGCCCGGGGAGCATCGCGACATGCCGATTCCAGATCTCTCGCCCGAACTCGCACCGCAGATCGCAGTCGAGCTTGGCCTCAAGCTCGAGGAGTACGAGAAGGTCGTGGAGATCCTCGGCCGCACTCCCACGGTGACCGAACTCTACATGTACTCGCTGATGTGGTCGGAGCACTGCTCGTACAAACACTCCAAGAAGGCGCTCGGCATGTTCCCGACCACCGGAGAACACGTCTTGCAGGGTCCCGGCGAGAACGCGGGCGTGATCGGCGTGGGCGACGGCTGGGCCGTGGCGTTCAAGATGGAGTCGCACAACCACCCCTCGGCGATCGAGCCCTACCAGGGCGCGGCCACCGGCGTGGGCGGCATCATCCGGGACATCTTCACGATGGGCGCCCGCCCGATCGCGTCGCTCAACTCCCTGCGCTTCGGGACGCTCGACAACCCCCGGCAACGCTACCTGTTCGAGGGCGCGGTGGCCGGGATCGGCGGATACGGTAACTGCCTCGGCGTGCCCACCGTGGGCGGCGAGGTGTACTTCGAGGAGGCGTACGAGGGCAACTGCCTCATCAACGCCATGGCCATCGGCCTCATGCGTGAGGAGGACATCACACGCGCAGTGGCTGCCGGGCCGGGCAACCTCGTGGTGCTCATCGGCTCTACCACCGGCCGTGACGGTATCGGCGGCGCCTCCACGCTCGCCAGCCAGGAGTTCGACGAAAAGGCCGAGGACAAGCGCCCGAGCGTGCAGGTGGGCGACCCGTTTGAGGAGAAGCTGCTCATCGAGGCGTGCCTCGAACTGCTTGACCGGAAGCTTCTCGTCGGTCTTGGCGACCTCGGCGCCGCCGGCCTCACCTCGAGCGCGAGTGAGATGGCCTCTCGGGGCGGTGTCGGGCTCGACATCGACGTCACCAAGATCCCCGCGCGCGAGGAGGCGATGAGGGCCTTCGAGTACATGGTCTCCGAGAGCCAGGAGCGCATGCTCGCCGTCGTGACTCCCGAGAACCTCGAGGAGGTCCACGCCGTCTGCGAACGGTGGGGTCTGCGCTCCACGGTCATCGGCGAGGTCACCGACACCGGACGATTCGTGGTCCGCGAGGGCGAAGCCGTCGTGGCCGACATGCCCGCGGCGACCCTTGCACACGACGCGCCGGTCTACCACCCGGCCAAGGAGCGTCCGGCGTATCTGGATGAGGTCCAGGCGTTCGACCCCATGACGCTCGAGCACCCGGATACGGTCGAGGGACTCAACAACGCACTGCTGCGTGTCCTTGCGAGCCCCAACATCTGTTCGCGTCGCTGGATCTGGGAGCAGTATGACCACCAGGTGATGCTCAACACGGTCGTCGTGCCCGGCTCGGATGCGGCTGTCCTTCGCATCGGCGATACGGGCCGTGGCGAGACCACGGAGCGCGGCATCGCAGTGTCCTCCGACTGCAACGGACGCTACTGCTATCTCGATCCATACGCGGGTGCACAGATCGCGTTCGTGGAGGCCGCGCGCAACGTGGCCTGCAGCGGTGGCCGGGCGGCCGCGATCACCGACTGTCTCAACTTCGGCAATCCCGAGAAGCCCGAGGTGTTCTGGACGTTCTACGAGGGCGTCCGCGGACTCTCCGATGCGTGTGTGGCCTTCGGTGTGCCGGTTATCAGCGGCAACGTGAGCTTCTACAACGAGAGCTTCGGCTCTCCCATCTACCCCACACCGACCGTCGGGCTCGTCGGCGTACTCGAGGACGTCTCAGCGCACTGCACGATGGACTTCAAGCACGAGGGCGACGCCATCGTGCTGCTCGGCCGCACCAAGAACGAGCTCGGCGGGAGCGAGTATCTCAAGGTCGTGCACGGCATGGTCGCGGGCCGGCCTCCGCGGGTCGACCTGGTGGACGAGCGTCTGCTGAGCGAGCTGCTCGTGACGGCGATCGGCAGCGGCATCGTGCATTCCGCCCACGACTGTTCCGAGGGCGGTCTCGGCGTGGCGCTCGCCGAGAGCTGCATCGCGGGCGGCCTTGGCGCCACCGTCGATCTCGGCGGCACGCTCCCTCCCGTTGCGGCGCTCTTGAGCGAAACGCAGGGCCGGGTGGTTCTCACGGTCGCCCCCGAGCACTACGACGCCCTCAAGATGCTTGCGGCCACGCACGCGACGCCATGCACGCAGATCGGGGCGGTCGGTGGCGACCGCCTGCGCATTGAGGGGCTTGTCGACCTCGCGCTCGACGAACTTCGCGAGGCGTTCGAGCCGACACTCGAGCGTCTGGTGCACGGGCAGACCTGAGCACGGACCGTGCTCACGGTGCTATGCTTCCCACGTCGGCGTACGTAAGGAGGCAGACGTGGAGTTGCTGACCGGCCTCGGCCTGTCGATTCCCGCTGGCCTGAACGCATACATCCCGCTGCTCGTCGTCGCGATCTCGCAGCACTTCGAGTGGCTCGAGCTGAAAGCACCCTTCAACGTGCTCGGTGAGTGGTGGATGATCGCCATCATCGCGGTGCTCCTTGTGGTCGAGATGGTGGCCGACAAGATTCCGGCGGTCGATCACGTCAACGATGCGATCCAGGGATTCGTCCGCCCGGCGGCCGGTGGCGTGGTGGCGGTCGCCGCAGCGGGAAGCGCCGTCGATATCAGCCCGTGGCTGCTCGTGTTGGCCGGTGTCGTCCTGGCGGGCGGCGTGCACGCGGTCAAGGCGACCACCCGTCCGGCCGTCAACCTGACGACGGCCGGTGTGGGCACGCCGGCCGTGAGCGCCGCCGAAGATGCCGGTGCACTCGTGCTCTCCGTCATGGCGCTCATCGCGCCGGTGCTCGTGGTGTTCGTTTCGGCTGGAGTCGTCTACTCGCTGTGGCGTCTGTGGCGGCGGCACCGCACGACGGGCAGCATCATCGCGGAGCCGTAGTGTCTTACGCCTTCGCTGTCGCGCTACGCCACACCGGGCCCGTCCGGCTCGTGTTATCCTACTCGGCGCACATCTCCCGACTTCTGCGAGGACGTGGAATCCCGGCATGATCGACAGCCATCGCGACGACGACTGGATCCTGGCCGAACGCCCCGACCACATGGAAGAGGAGTGCGGCGTCTTTGGCGTGTACGCCAGGGGTGAGGACGTCGCGCGGCTCACGTACTTCGGCCTCCATGCGCTCCAACACCGCGGGCAGGAGTCGGCGGGTATCGCAGTGGCGGATGGTCACAGCCTCATGGTCGTCAAGAACCTCGGCCTTGTGGCACAGGTCTTCACCGAGAGCGATCTCGACTCGCTGCAAGGTGACCTCGCGGTCGGTCATACGCGGTACTCCACGACCGGCGCGTCGAAGAAGTGGGAGAACGCGCAGCCCATGATCTCGGCCATCGGGCCCAACACGATCGCGCTCGCCCACAACGGGAACCTCGTCAACACCGCCTCGCTCCGCGAGCAGCTCCAGTCCCTCGGCGTGCGGTTCCGCTCCACCACCGACTCCGAGGTGATGGTGCGCCTCGTCGATCACTTCACGCAGCAGCACGACTCCATCCGTGGCGGGATCCGCGATGCGATGCGGTTGATGCGTGGTGCGTATTCGGTCGTCATGATGTCCGAGCAGGCGCTCTACGCCTTCCGTGATGCTCATGGTGTGCGCCCGCTGTGCATCGGCCGGCTTCCCGAGGACCGTGGTTGGGTGTTCGCATCCGAGACATGCGCGCTCGACATCATCGGCGCGGAGTTCGTGCGTAACGTCAATCCCGGCGAGCTCATCCGTGTGAAGGACGGCGTGCTCGAGGCCGAACAGGCCGTGCCGGCCGAGAAGCGCAGCCTGTGCGTGTTCGAGTTCGTATACTTCGCCCGCCCGGACAGCGTGATCTCCGGCCGCTCCGTGTACGAGTCTCGTCGCACCCAGGGTATGGCGCTCGCGAAGACCGCGCCCGTGGAGGCCGACCTCGTGATAGGTGTACCGGACTCGGGCATTCCCGGCGCCGTCGGCTACGCGCAGGCGAGTGGCATCCCGTACGGCGAGGGCCTCGTCAAGAACCGCTACGTGGGCCGCACGTTCATCTCGCCGACGCAGTCGCTCCGGCAGCAGGGCATCAGGCTCAAGCTTAACCCGCTCCGTCACATCATCGAGGACAAGCGTCTTCTGGTGGTCGACGACTCGATCGTCCGGGGTAACACCTCCAAGAAGCTCGTGCAGCTGCTCAGAGACTCCGGCGCGGCCGAGGTGCACCTGCGTCTGACGTCCCCGCCGGTCGTCTGGCCCTGCTTCTATGGCATCGATACCGACACGCAGGACCAGCTCATCGCCTCGAGCCATACGGTCGAGCAGATCGCCGAGTTCATCGGTGCGGATTCCGTGGCATTCCTCGAACTCGAGGACCTGGTCGCCTCCACCGGACGGCCTGCGGGCGATCTGTGCACCGCGTGCTTCAACGGTGCCTACCCGATCGACATCCCCGACTCGCTGAGACGCGGGAAGCTGCGGCTGGAGCAGGCCGAGTGACCGAGGCCGTCGCGGCGCTCAGCGCGCTCCTGCAGGGGCTGCGCTTCGGTGTCGCGTACAACCCGCTTGCCGCAGCCATTGCGGCAGCCATTGCGGCAGGCATCTCCGGGTATCCCCGTGCCCCACGGGAGCGCCGCGTCGAGGCGCTTGGCGTCGTCGCCCTCGGGTGGCTCGTGGGCGATGGGCTGCGCATCCTCGGACATGCGCGCGATCTCTACGATGGCGTGTCCATCACCGCACTCGGCGGTGCCCCCGAGTGGGCAGGCTGGGTCTTCGTCGGTACCTGGGCGTTCGTCTCGCTCGGGATCGGCTACGTGGTGCCGATGCTGGTGGGCGCCACCGTGGGCCGGCGCGTCACGCACGGCACCGGCTGGCTCGCCGCCATGGGTGTGGCGCTCGCGCTCACCGTCACGATCTCCGCAGGCGCGGGCGCGCTCGGGTAGAGGGTGGGCCGCACCGGCGCCCGGCCCACGGTGGTTACCCAGACGTGCTCTTGATCGAGGCATGAGCCGGCCGCCCCTGCGCTACAATGCACGTGCGCACATGCCGTCGCGCAGTCCCGAGGGGAGACCATGGCAACCGACGAGCCGAAGCATCCTGTCGATTACCGCGCCGCTGGCGTGGACACAGCCGAAGGCGCGCGCGCCATCGAGCGCATCCGGAGCCACGTGCGGGCCACGTACCGGCCCGAGGTGATCGGCGACATCGGCGGCTTCGGGGGGCTCTTCTCGGCCAGGGCCTTAAAGGACATGGACGACCCCGTGATGGTCTCCGGTACCGACGGCGTGGGGACCAAGCTCGTGCTCGCACAGCTGCTGAGCCAGCACGACACCGTCGGGATCGACCTCGTGGCGATGTGCGTCAACGACATCCTCGCGTCCGGTGCCGAACCGCTCTTCTTCCTCGACTACGTCGCCGTGGGCAAGCTCGAGTCCGCTCGCATGGAGCGCATCGTCGCGGGTATCGCCGAGGGCTGCCAGCAGGCCGGATGTGCGCTCGTGGGCGGCGAGATGGCCGAGCACCCTGGCACGATGGACCCCGATGAGTACGATCTGTGCGGCTTCTGCGTAGGGGCCGTCGATAGGCCGAAGATGATCACCGGCGAGACGATCGTGCCCGGCGATGTGATCCTCGGCCTTGGCTCGAGCGGGCTGCATTCCAACGGTTTCTCACTGGTTCGAAAGGTGCTCGTCGAGGGCCACGAGGACGAGCTTTCACTGCCGAGGGTTGACCTCGGCGGTGCGACGCTCGGCGAGCTGCTGCTCACGCCCACACGCATCTACGTGAAGAGCGTGATCGCGCTCCTTGCCGAGGTGCCCATCAAAGGCATGGCGCATATCACCGGTGGCGGCATCACCGAGAACCTCGACCGCGTGCTGCCCAAGACGTGCGACGCGCGCGTGGTGCGCGGTTCGTGGAAGGTGCCGCGGGTGTTCGGGCTTGTGCAGGATGCTGCAGGCATCGACGACGACAGCATGTACCGCACCTTCAACATGGGCGTGGGCTTCGCGCTCGTGCTCGACCCCAAGGACGCGCCGGCCGCAGCGGCCAAGCTGCTTGAGCTCGGCGAGACGGTGGCCGAGATCGGCGAGATCATCGAGGGTTCGGGGGCGGTCATCTATGGGTGACGTCTACCGCGACCCCGTGCCGCCGTTCCTGCGGCGCGTGGGGGTGGAGACCGGAGCGATGGCGCCGGGAGACGCACCCACAGGCCCTGTGGTGCTCGACGAGGCCATTCGGTCCGAGCTTGCGGACGTGGGCGTCGAACTTCCGGCCGAACCTCTGCCGCTTGCACTCGGCGTGCTCATCTCGGGGAGCGGAACCAACCTGCAGGCCCTCATAGACGCAATCGCGGCGGGCTCGCTCGACGCGCGCGTCGCTGTCGTGATCTCGAACAAGGAGGCCGCCTACGGTCTGGAGCGGGCGCGCAAGGCCGGCATCCCATCCGTGCACATCGACCCGGCCATCGGCGACTACCGCGCATACAATCACGCCATCCGTGAGGCGCTCGAGAACCATGGCGTCGAACTCGTGGTGATGGCAGGGTATATGCGCCTGCTTGGCACCGAGGTGCTGCGGGCGTTCCCAGGGGCCGTCATCAATCTGCATCCTGCGTTGCTGCCCGCGTTTCCCGGCGCATCGGCGATCCGCGATGCCTTCGAGTATGGCGTGAAGGTCACCGGTGTCACGGTGCACTTCGCTGACGAGGAGTTCGACCGCGGGCCGATCCTGTGCCAGGAGGCGATACGCATAGAGGAGTCGGACACGCTCGAGACGCTCGAAGAGAAGATCCACGCAGTCGAGCACCGGCTCTTGCCGGAGGCGGTCCGGCTTGTTGCCGCCGCACGCCTGCGCCTAGAAGGCCGCACCGTTCACATCAGCGAGGAGTAAGGGAGTATCCCGGCATGGACAACGTGAAGATCAAGCGCGCGCTCGTCTCGGTCACCAACAAGACCGGCGTGGCTGAGTTCTGCAAGGTGCTGGCGACCGAGTTCGGCGTCGAGATCGTCTCCACCGGAGGCACCGCCGCCGCGCTGACCGAGGCTGGTGTGCAGGTCCGACCGATCGACGACCTCACCGGCTTCCCGGAGATGATGGACGGCCGCGTCAAGACACTCCACCCCAAGGTGCACGGCGGGTTGCTCGCGCGCCGCGACTCGGTGGAGCACATGGCGCAGGCTGAGGCCCAGGGCATCGGTATGATCGACCTTGTGGTGGTGAACCTCTACGCGTTCGAGGAGACGGTTGCCCGCGAGGGTGTCACGACCGAAGAGGCGGTTGAGAACATCGACATCGGCGGGCCAAGCATGCTCCGCTCGGCGGCGAAGAACTTCGAGTCGGTCACCGTCATCACCGATCCGATCGACTACAGCGTGGTCATCAATGAGATGCGCGCGTCGGGAGGCCTCATCTCCTATCCCACACGCAAGCGGCTTGCCACCGACGTCTTCCGTATCACGAGCGCGTACGACGGCGCGATCTGGCGGTATCTTTCCGGCTACGGCCAGGAGCAGTTCCCCGAAGAGGTCCGGTTCCGTCTCGACAAGGTGCAGAGCCTACGCTACGGCGAGAACCCGCACCAGGACGCGGCGTTCTACCGCTTCAGCGACAGCAAGGAGCATACGCTCGCGCGCGCCACGCAGATCCAGGGCAAGGAACTCTCCTATAACAACATCCTGGATACTGACGCCTGCTGGACGGCGGTCCGCGAGTTCGAGCAGCCGTGCTGCGTGATCGTGAAGCACATGAACCCCTGCGGTGTCGCCATCGGTGATGGCCTGACCGAAGCGTACCGGCGCGCCCACGAGTGCGACCCGGTCTCCGCCTACGGCGGCGTGATGGCGTTCAACGGGCGCGTCACCGGCGATGTCGTGCGGGCCATCTACGAGAACAAGCAGTTCGTCGAGGTCATGATCGCGCCCGACTACGATGAAGAGGCGCTCGCGCTCCTCGACGACAAGCGCAACCTGCGTGTCCTGCGCACGGGCGGGGTGCGTCCGGTGGTGGGCCACTACGAATCGCGCGCGGTCGAGGGCGGCATGCTGATCCAGACCTCGGACGGCGTGACCGAGGATCAGTCGCGCTTCCGCGTGGCCACCATCGCCAAGCCGACCGACGAGGAGATGGAGCAGCTCATCTTCGCGTGGCGTGTCGTGAAGAGCGTGAAGAGCAATGCCATCGTACTCGCCAAGGATTTCGCGACGATCGGCGTCGGCGCCGGTCAGATGAACCGCGTCAACTCGGCACGCATCGCCGTGGAGGCTGCGGGCGCCAAGGTGCGCGACTCCGTGTGCGCTTCCGACGCGTTCATGCCGTTCCCGGACACCCTCGAGGTGTGCGCGGATGCGGGCGTGACCGCATTCATCCAACCGGGCGGGTCGATCCGCGACGACGAGGTGATCGCGGCAGCCAACAAGCGCGGCGTGTCGATGGTCTTCACCGGGTATCGCCACTTCCGCCACTAGGGGAGCGACCCAATCGCATCGACCGAAGGGCCGCCGCGTGCGGCCCTTCGTGCGTCCCGGCGTTGCGCCGTTTCGCGGACCCCGTCCGCCTCGAGCGGGCTCTCGAGGACCTCTAGCCGCTACTCCTGCACCACGTGCACGGTGCGCGTGGGGAACGGGAAGTGGATACCCTCGGCGGCGAACCGCTGGTAGAGCGTCCTGATGAACACGCTCCTGAGCGCGAACTGCTCGCCGAAGGATGGCACGTAGAGTATCGCGGCACAGGTGATCTGCGAGTCCGCGAACGCCTGGAAGCGGAACACCGGCGGATGTGCGTCGGACTGGTAGCCGGTCTCATCGAGGACCTGCTCGGCGACTTCGAGCGTCACTCGCTCCACCTGGTCGAGGTCCACGCCGTACGACACGCCGAACTGGTTGATCACGGCTACCGCTTCGGCGGGCAGCTTGTAGTTGGTGACGATCGCCTGCCCGAGCACCGCGTTGGGAACGATCACCAGGTTGTCGACCGTGGTGCGCAGCGTGGTCGTCCGCCACGCGATGTCGATCACGGTACCCTCATGGCCGCTCTCGAGCACCAGGTAGTCTCCGGGCCGGATCTGTTTGGTGGCTATGATCTGCAGGCCGGCGAACAGGTTGCCGAGCGTATCCTGCAGTGCCAGGGAGACGGCCAGACCGCCGACACCGAGGGCGGTGAGGAGCGGCGTGATCGAGATGTCGAACACACTCAGGATCGCCAGCGCTCCGATGACCAGGATCGCGCCCCGGGCGATGTTCACGAGCATGCTTGTCGCCGGCACGACACCACCCGCGACCGACATGGAGCGGCGCACGATCTTGCCAACGGCACGCATGCCGATCCCGGTGGCGACGATGATCGACAGGACGATGCCGACCTTCACGAGTGCGTCTGAGGCGAGCGTGAGTCCCATGATGGTCATCGGCGTCTCCTGTCGGCGGGGTACGGGTCGATTATACGGGTTCGGCGCGACGCACAGTCGTCTGCGGCAGCCTATGACGCCCCGTACGTGGGTATAGATTCTCGTTGCTGTTCGCGGGTGCGGTGGTTCATGGGGGGCGTCATGGACACGGAGTTGCACGCTATCCACGTTGCGCGGGTCTCCAACTGGTTCTCCGATCGCGGCGGTCATGGGTTCTCGGTGGTCGTACGGACGGGGCCGAACGAGGTGTCGATCGCGGCAGGCGCGTACCTGGGTATACAGGAACACCCCACCACCAAAGGCGTCTTCCGCGCGCGGTTCCGGGACGATCGGCGCATCTCGATCAATCCGGACGAGGAGAAGTACATCTCGTTTGGCTTCGAGTTGCAGGGAGTGGACACGGGGGAGCGTCTGCTCGTTCTGGACAAAGGGAGCCAGACGATCGAGATCACCGACCTTGGAGCTCCGAGTGGGCCATCAGCCGACGAAGTCGTGTGGCCGGAGGAGGCGCCGGTGGCACCCGCACCGCAGGCAGCGGTGGCTCCACCGGCTTCACAGACGGTCGAGGTGCGTGCCAGAGCCACGGTCTATGGCAACTCCATGGGCTCGGGGTTCTTCGGCCCCGTCACTGTGCGGATCGAGCAGGGCCAGATGAGCGTCACCGGCATGCGTTCCAGCCACAGGGGAGGGGCGCTCGTCGGGGGCGCGGCACTGCTGTCCATCGGTGTCATCGGGCTGGTGTTCGGGCTCATCGTGGCCGGAGGCGCTACGAGCGACAGCGATATGGGTGCGGCGTTCTGCCTCATGGGAGTCGGCATGCTGTTTCTGCTTGTGGGCCTCGGACTGTACTTCACGGGCAGGGCGAGGTTCATGCGCGGCGAGCAGGCGACGCTCAGCTTCCCGCTCTCGAGTGCGGTCGGCCGCAAGGTACGCTACGACACCAATCTCGGCTGCCTGCTGACGCTTGTGGCAACGCCAGTCGTCGGTCTCATCGTCATGCTGGCGATGGGCAGACGGATCGTGCGGCTGAGCGTGCCGAACGATCGCGGTCAGCGCCCGGCGAACCAGATGGTGGAACTCAAGATGGCCTCCAATGCCGAGGGCGCGATACTCGACACCGCCCTGCGTGGCTGAGTGCTCCGTCACGTTGACCCCCACACGTCCCGTGGTAAACTACCCCTTGCGCTTTGGGCCGAAGAGAGTCGACCCGGCACGGAACATGCAGGTCACGGGCCGTTAGCTCAGTTGGCAGAGCAGGGGACTTTTAATCCCAAGGTCGCTGGTTCGAGACCAGCACGGCCCACCAGCGATACGACGCACATGCGTTGCATATAGGCCCCCATCGTCTAGCGGCCAAGGACTCCGCCCTTTCAAGGCGGCAACAGGGATTCGAATTCCCTTGGGGGCACCA
>JAFGAG010000043.1 GCA_016933785.1 Coriobacteriia bacterium
CAGAGTATCGCTGGGGGGCTGCAAGAATCCGAGGTCGACGTCGTGCTGCACGATCTCGCCAGCGGTCCGCCGCCACACGCTGCCGGCTTCGACCTCGTCGGCATCGGGTATCCGGTGCAGTACTTCCGAATGCCACCGCCGGCCCGCGCGGCGATCTCCGCTCTCGGTGACCTCGCCGGGGCCGAGGCGTTCGCCTTCATCCTGCACTCCACGTATCCGGGCGCGGGGATCGAAGGAGCGCGTCGTGCGCTGCGGCGTGCCCACGCCAGGGCCGCCGGTGTGTTCAGCTGCTACGGCGAGGGGCTGTTCCTCGGCTATACACGACTCGGCTACATGTTCTCGCCCGGTCATCCTGACGCCGGGGACCTCTGGGCGGCGCACGAGTTTGGCGGGGGCCTTCCCGTCGCCCTCGCCGATGAGCGATCCAGCGTGCGACACCGTTCGCGCACCCACTGGGTGTACGCGCTCGAGCGTGCGGCGTTGGCGCCTTGGCTGATGCGTCACGTGTACTCGCGCCTATTCCACGTGGACCGCTCGCTGTGCACCCGATGCGGGAAGTGCGCGCGCGTCTGTCCCACCGGCAACATCACGTGGGAGCGGGGCGCGCTGCCCGAGTGGGGCCGCGACTGTGTGGCGTGCGTGACCTGCGTTGGCGTGTGTCCGGAGTCTGCGATCAGATGCCCGCTCGACTGGCCGGTATTCCGCCCGTTCTTGAGATACAACGTCGCCCGCGCTGCGCGGGATCCCTCGATCGAGCATGTGCGGGTCGAACTGAAGAGAGGGAAGGTCGTGCGCATAGACGCTGCGAGATATGCGCACGAAGGAGGTGGATGTGATGAACGTACAGACTGACATCGTCACACTCGAGCAGGCGCTCGATCTGGGGCGCGACGAGAGCGTGTCGCTGTACAAGCGGCACGTGAACCCGGGGCTCTGCACGCTCCTGGGCATCATCGGCTTCGACCGGCGGTTCGTGGAGGCCGAGGGGATGGTGGTCAGGGACGAGCACGGACGGGAGTACCTGGACTTCCTCGGTGGGTACGGCGCGCTCAACTTCGGCCATAACGACCCTGAGATCATCGAGGCGGTACGGCGCGTCGAAGAGATGCCCAACATCCTCCAGGCGGCGATCGGCTGCCTGGTGGGTCCGCTCGGGGCGAGCCTTGCCGCCATCTTGCCCGGCGACGTGAGCAGAAGCTTCTTCTGCAACAGCGGGGCTGAGGCGGTGGAGGGGGCGCTCAAGCTTGCGCGCGCAGCCACCGGGCGTACGGACTTCGTGTACGCCGAGGGTTCGTTCCACGGCAAGTCGTTCGGCGCGCTGTCGGTGACCGGCAGGCGCAAGTACCAGGCGCCATTCGAGCCGCTCGTGCCCGGGTGCCACATGGTGCCATATGGCGACATCCATGCGCTGGAGCATGCGCTCACCGTTCACGAGTGTGCCGCATTCATCATCGAGCCCATCCAGGGCGAGGGAGGCATCGTCGTTCCGCCCGATGGATACCTACCTGCAGCACAGATCGCGTGCCGTGCTGCGGGAACGCTGCTGATCGTGGATGAGATCCAGACAGGTTTCGGTCGGACCGGCACGGTGTTCGCCTCCGAGTATGACGGGCTTGCGCCCGATATCGTCGCCACGGCCAAGAGCCTCGGTGGGGGAGTCATGCCGCTCGGCGCGTTCTCCGCCACGGAACACGTGTGGGACAAGGGGTTCGGCGGTACCGAGAGGTGCACGCTGCACACGTCGACGTTCGGCGGCAACGCGCGGGCGATGGCCGCGGCGCTCAAGGCGATCGAGATCCTCGTGCGCGATGACCTCTCCTCGGCGGCGTGCAAGAGAGGGGAGCGGTTGAAGGCGGGACTCGAACACATCGCATCCGAGAGCGACCTCATAAGAGAGGTGCGTGGGCGCGGCCTCATGATCGGTGTCGAGTTCTACGAACCGCGTGTGGCCAAGAAGCTCAGTGCCGAGTACCTGGCCGCATCGATCGCGGGACTGCTCCTGGAAGACCACGGCATCATCACCGCGTACACCCTCAACAATCCTAACGTGATCCGCCTCGAGCCGCCCCTCATCGTGACCGACGCGCAGATCGATCATCTGCTTGATTCGTTCGAGCAGGTCGTCCGGAAGCACCACGGGTTCTTTGGGGTGATGGCGGGACTCGGGAGGACGATGGTCTCTCGGCACCGATAGGGATAACCCTGGAGTATCCTGGTCGGCATGACCGTAACCATCGCACTCGCGCTTTCCACATCGCTGCTCTTCGGCATCGGCGATTTCCTCGGTGGCGTCGCCACGCGCCGTGACTCGGCGTTCGCGGTCACGGGCACATCGCACCTCATCTCGATCGTGCTGATGGTGATCGTGGTGTCGTTGCTGCCCGCGGCGAGCCCCACCGCCGCCGACCTCTGGTTCGGTGCGCTCTCGGGCCTCCTTGGCGTGTTGGGAGTGCTCTCGCTGTACGCGGCGCTCGCGGTGGGAAGGATGAGCATCGTCGCGCCGGTCTCGGCCGCGCTCTCCGCCGCACTGCCCGCGATCTTCGACTTCGCCACGGGTACGTCGCTCTCACCGATCACGGTGGTGGGTATTGCGCTCGCGCTCGTGGCGATCGTGATCGTGAGCATCGCTCCCGACGATCAGTTGCATGAGCCGGTGCACCAGTACCGCCCGCGGCTGGCGCTCGGTCTCGCGATCCTCTCGGGTATCGGGTTCTCAGGCGCATTCATCTCGCTTTCCTTCACAGCAGTCGAGAGTGGTCTGACGCCGATCCTGGCGGCGCGTGTGGTGTCCATCGCGGTGGCGGTGGTGCTTGCGCTGCGCTTCGGAAGCGGCTTCCCGGTCGACCGCAGCGCGCTCAAGCCCACCATCGGAGCGGGGCTCGCCGATGTGCTCGCCAACGTCACGATGCTCACCGCCATCCGCATCGGGCCGCTCGCCGTGGCCTCCGTTCTCGGCTCGCTCTTCCCGGTCGTTGTGGTCGCGCTCGCGCGGGTCTTCCTCAAGGAACGCCTGCACGCCTGGCAGAAGTTCGGCGTGGCACTCGCGGTCGCGGCGGTGCTCTTCTCGGCGATGCCATAGCGCGTCTGCCGGACACGCGGGGGCGGGGTTCGGGTACGCTTATGGTCGAGAAGCCGCCACGGCAAGGAGACGCGCATGATCGGACTCGACATCCACGGCTACGGTGCGCTCTCCCTCGAGCATCTCGTCCTCGACCTCAACGGCACCATCGCCGCAGGCGGCGAGCTCATCGAGGGCGTAGCCGAGGGGATCCGGGCGCTCGAAGGCCGCATGCGGCCTGTCCTGGTCACTGCTGATACGCGCGGCACGGCTCGCGAGATCGCGGACCGCATCGGCGTGGAGCTGCATGTCATCAACGGCGAGTGGGAGGCGGGCGACAAGCTCGCGCTCATCCAGGAGCTCGGCCCTGATCACGTTGCCGCGATCGGGAACGGCTCCAACGACGCGCTGATGATGAGCTCGGCGGCTGTGGGCGTGTGTGTGATAGGGCCCGAGGGGGCGTCTCGCGCCACCCTCGAAGCCGCCGATGTGGTGGTCACGTCGATTCGCGATGCCCTCGCGCTGTTCGCCGAGCCCGAGCGTCTCGTCGCCACCCTCCGGACGTGAGCCCGATGGCCTGCGATCGGCCCCTCATCGTGGTCGTCGGTGGCGCCAACCTGGACATCGCGGGAATCCCTACGGGTGGCTACATCCCGCGCGACTCGAACGTCGGCCATGTTCGCACCAGCTCCGGCGGCGTAGGCCGCAACATCGCGGAGAACCTCGCCAGACTCGGTGCGGACGTCCGCCTCGTCACGGCCTTCGGGGACGACGCCGACTCCGCGCATCTGCGGGCCGCCTGCGAAGAGGTCGGCATGGACTGCACGTACAGCGTGCTTGCCGGGGACGTGCCTTGCTCACGCTACCTTGCAGTGCTCGACGCAGGGGGTGATCTTGCGGCGGCGGTCAACGACATGCGCGCACTTGCCGAGCTCGTCCCGGAGCGCCTCGACCCCACCGCCTTCGACGGGGCGCGCGCGGTGGTGATCGACACCAACTTGCCTGCCGCGACCATCATTCGTGTTGCCGAGCTGGCGGGAGGTGCCCCCCTCGTACTCGACCCGGTCTCGGTGGTGAAAGCCGAGGTTGCTCGTCCGATACTCGGGAGACTTGCGGCGCTCAAGGCGAACCTCATGGAGGCCGAGGCCCTCTCAGGCGCGGTGGGTGCCGAGCACGCGGCCGCGCGACTCCTCGAGCTCGGCGCGCAGCGTGTGTTCGTGACGCTGGGCCCCGAGGGCGTCTTGTGTACCTCGGCAACCGAGTCATTCGTCATCTCGTCTCGTTCGCGCGCGGTCCGGAACGCCTCCGGCGCTGGCGACGCGTTCACGGCGGGCGTCGCGTGGGGTCTGGCGTGCGGTCTCCCGCTGCGGGACACTGCAGAGATGGCGGTAACGCTCTCGGCCATCGCCCTCGAGAGTGAGAACACGGTGAACGATCAGCTGAGCGCCACGATGCTCGCTGAACGGATGGAGGTGCCACAGCGATGAGACCTCACCTGCGCATATCCGAGGAAGTCCGTCAGGCGCTCGAAGCCGGCAAGCCGGTGGTCGCGCTCGAGTCGACGATCATCTCGCACGGGTTCCCGTACCCGGCCAACGTGGAGTCGGCACGCGAGTGCGAGCGCATCGCCCGCGAAGAGGGTGCGGTTCCCGCTACGATAGCCGTCATCGCCGGGCAGCTCGCCGTGGGCCTGAGCGACGTCGAGATCGAGCGCCTCGGCACCACCCGTAGCACGCCCAAGGCCAGTCGACGGGACCTGCCGATGCTGATCGCGCGTGGCTCAGACGGAGCCACCACCGTGGCCGGTACGATGGCGGTCGCGGCGATGGCGGGCATCAGTGTCTTCGCGACCGGAGGCATCGGTGGCGTCCACCGCGGAGCCGAGCGGTCGATGGACATCTCCGCGGACCTCGAGGAACTGGAGCGTACCAGCGTGGCCGTCGTCTCGGCAGGTGCGAAGTCGGTGCTCGACATCGGCCTCACACTCGAGTATCTCGAGACCCGCGGTGTCCCGGTCCTCGGCTATCGGACCGACGTACTCCCCGCGTTCTACACGCGCGACAGCGGATTCGGTGTAGACGCGCGCTTCGACACTCCCGAGGAGATCGCGGCGGTCCTGCAGGCCAAGTGGGCCACGGGACTCCACGGCGGCGTGCTCGTGACCAATCCCATCCCGGAGGAGCATGCCCTCGACGCCGAGATGATCGAGGGGATCATCGAGCAGGCGCTCACAGAGGCGCGCGAGAGCGGCGTGCGGGGAAAGGCCATCACGCCGTACCTGCTGGCACGCATCCACGAGCTCACCGGCGGGGCGAGCGAGGGCGCCAACAAGGCGCTCGTGTGGTCGAACGTGCGCGTCGCATCGCAGATCGCCAAGGCGCTCGCAGAGCGTCTCGGCACGAGCCGAATGACGGGGAGGTAGCGCATGGATCGGACGTCGAACGGGCACCGCGCATTCGACGATTCACTACTTGAGATGGTGCGTGGCACCGAGGCGGATTTCCTCTCGGTCAAGGAGGGCCGGTACGGGAACGTCGAGGGCGCGGTGCGCTACTTCCTCGAGTTCCTGCGAGGTTTCGAGTTCATGCAGATCGATCGGCCGTGCGTGACCGTGTTCGGCTCGGCGCGCTTCCGTGAAGGGCACCCGTACTACGAGCGGGCGCGCGAGATGGGACGCGCGCTCGCGGAGGCGGGATTCGCGGTGATGACGGGCGGCGGCCCGGGCATCATGGAGGCCGCGAACCGCGGCTGCAAGGAGGCCGGCGGGTATTCGATCGGGGCCAACATCACCTTGCCGCACGAGCAGGAGCCGAATCCGTACATCGACCGATTCATGGAGTTCGAGCACTTCTTCGTGCGCAAGGTGATCATGGTCAAGTACTCGTGTGCGTTCGTCGTCTGCCCCGGTGGATTCGGCACGCTCGACGAGATCTTCGAGACGCTCGTGCTCATGCAGACCGACAAGATCGACGACTTCCCCGTGATCGCGCTCGGTGCCGATTTCTGGGACCCGATGCTCGCGTTCTTCCATCAGAGCATGGTCGCGGAGGGCACGATCTCCGTTTCGGACATCGATCTGCTGCGGATCACCGACTCGATCGATGAGGCGATGGTGCACGTGAAGTCGAGTCCGTTCTGCGGGTCATGAGCGTGCGCCACATAGGTCGCCACTGCGCTGTGCGTCGAGCCAGCTGCCGGTGACGAGCAGCGCGAGTGCGGCCGCGCCCATGAGCACGGCGCTGAAGACGAATGGCGCGCTGTGCGACACGGTGTCCCACAGCACGCCCGCCAGCGCGCTCGACGGCAGCGCCGCAAGGCCGAGCACGAACGTGTAGGCGCCGAGCACGGTGCCCCGCCGCTCGGGGCCGGCCAGGTCGCAGACGTACGCGCGCGTCATGCCTTCGGTAGCCGCATATGGGATGCCGTAGAGCGCGAACAGCAGCCACGGCGACACGGCGGAGCGCGCGAGGGCGAAGCCCAGATACACGAGCGCGTATCCCCCGAAGCCGAAGACCAACAGCCGCCGCCGCCCGACGGTATCGGAGTGTGTCCCGAACGGCCCGGACAGCAGCGCCCCCGCAAGGTTGAAGACCACGTACATGAGCGGTATCACGGCCGGAGCGGCGCCGAGGTCCTGGGCACGCAGGATGAGCAGCGCGTCGGAGGAGTTGGCGAGCGCGAACACTCCCGAGATGGCCGTGAACACCGCGAGCGGCTTAGAGAAACCACGCAGCGACGGAGCGGAGGGTATGCCGCCCCGTTCCCGACCCGCATCGCGCACCGCGAACAGCACGACGACGATCGCGAGGCTCCCAGGAATCGTCGAGACGAGGAAGACCGTCCGGTACGCGTCGGGGGAGAGCGTGAGGACCGCCCACGCGACGAGGGGGCCGATCGCCGCGCCGAGGGTGTCGAGTGCCCGGTGCGCACCGAAAGCCCTGCCCCGCTCGCCCCGTTCGGCGCTCTCTGCGATGAGCGCATCGCGGGGGGCGGTGCGGACGCCCTTGCCGAGACGGTCGGTGAGGCGCAGGGCGAGCACGGCCGGCCATGTGGCCGAGAGCGCCAGGAGCGGCTTGGCCATGTTGGACATCGTATAGCCGAGCGCGATGAGCGGCTTGCGACGCCCGACGCGGTCGGAGAGCCAGCCGGATCCGACTTTCGTGAACGACGCGGCCGCCTCGGCGAGCGACTCGATGAGCCCGATGGCGGCCACCGGCGCCCCGAGCACATTCGCGAGGAACAGCGGCAGCACCGGGTAGACCATCTCGGACGAGGCGTCGGTGAGCAGGCTCACCAGCCCCATCATCTTCACATTCCGGGGTATCCTGCCTGGCGCGGACTCAGGCTCGACCGCTGCTGGCACCTGTCATCGCCGCTTGAGGTCCCGTGATACCGCCATCGCCGCCCGAGCGCCTTCACCGGCCGCGATGATGATCTGCTTGCCGGGGGTGTCGGTCACATCACCGGCCGCGTAGATTCCCGGCGCACTGGTGGCGCCGCGATTGTCGATCACGATCTCGCCCTTGGCGTTCATCTCCACCAGGCCGGCCGTGTACTCGGAGACGGCTATGGATCCACTCTCGATGAAGACGCCCGAGACGGCCAGCTCCTCCTCGATGCCTTCCTTGGGGTTCTTGAGCTTCACGCCGGTCACCCGGGTGTCGCCGACGATCTCGGTGACCTTGAATCCGGTCTTGAGCATGATGTCCGGGTTCTCTTCGACATGCTCGAGCATCGCTTCGGGTACCTTGAGCGGCAGGAGCGTCACCAGCGTCACGTGAGCGCCGATGGCCGCGAGTTCGAGAGCGGCGTCGGCCGCCGATTCGCCCGGACCCACGACCGCCACGTCGGCGTTCTTGAAGAACGCCGCGTCGCAGGTGGCGCAGTACGACACGCCCCGGCCCGTGAACTCCTGTTCGCCCGGAACAGCGAGGCGGTTGGGAGCTTTGCCGGTGGCGATGATGATTGCACGCGTGGTGAGCGTAGAACCCTCCCTCGTGTAGACCTCGTAGCCGTCTTCGGCGGGGACGATCGCGTTCACGAGCTGCCCCTCCATGCACTCGACGCTGAACTGTGAGACGTGCTCGCGGAAGCTTGCCACGAGCTCCTTGCCGGTGACCAGGCGCCAGCCGGGGTAGTTCTCTATCTCGCCGGCCCAGAGCGTCTGGCCGCCCACTTCGCCGCCCACGATGGCAGTCTTGAGGCCCTGTCGTGAGGTGTACATGCCGGCGGTCAGGCCCGCGGGGCCCGCGCCGATGATGACGACGTCGTAGCGGTCGCTCGTGTTCTGTTCTGTGGCCATCAGCCGTCCTCCTACCTCGAGGTCACTGGGGTACCGGACAATCGTACCACCGGGTCTGGTGGCCACCCCTGGAGGACCGCGGGGCTAGTCTCGCGGTCGGCGGATCAGATAGGCGCCGACCGCCGTGACCGCAGCCGCGAACGCGATGCCGAGCAGCACGAAGCTCGAGGTCCCGGGCGCGTGATCGAGCACCGCCCCCTCACGGACCACGCGGATCCCGGTGGCATGGACGTCCATGTCGCCGCCGTGCTCGGGGCAGGCGGCGTTGAAGACACCGCTGACCTCCACGACGTCTCCCTGATGGCGGTAGTCACCGAAGACGGTGACGACCCGGGCGTCCTCCGCGTCGACGACGACGGCGAGGCCCGAGTTGTACCCCTGCGGCAAGGCGCCGCTCGCGATCGAGCCCCCGGCGTACGCGTCGTCGTTCAGGTGCAGCCACACCTCATCGCCACGGACCATCGCCTCGCCGACCGCTTCGCCGGTGAAGGTCACCACGCGGCCGTCCCACACGGCTGGCTCTTCGATGAGGACCGTGCTCGAGACATCGGCGGCTGCGGCCGCCGATGAGAAGCCGGCGCACACAGCGACGATGAGAAGCATGAACAGCGACCGTTTCATCGTCCTCTCACCACCGACCAGATCCAGCCGAAGAGCGCGAACACGGCCAGGAACTCCATGCGTCCCAGCCACATCGCGAGCACGTACACGACTTTCAGGAAGTCGGGCATCGAGGGCGCGGTGAGCCCACAACTCAACCCGGTGTTCGAAGCCGCGGAGACGCCGTCGAATCCAGCTTCAAGAACAGGGTATCCCGCCATCACACCGGCGACGGTGATGATCGCGTGCATCGTCAGGAACGCGATGGTGATCATCAGGACGGTCCGGACGGTGTCATCCGCTAGCATGCGGTCCTTCACGTGGTGATACCGAGAGGTGATGACCGACGACTCAGGCGAGAGCGCGCGCCGCACGTCCTGGAGGAACGACTTGCTGATGATCGCGACCCGGATACCCTTTATGCCTCCGGCGGTCGAACACGAGGACGCTCCGATGATCATTGCGCCGATGATGCCGAGCATCGGGAGCGGCCCCCACTGGGTGACGAGTGAGCGGGCGTAGATGGTGCCGAAACCTGTTGTGGTGTGTCCCGAGAGCACGAGATAGAGCGTCTTGCGGACGAACGGCAGCGCGTCCGTGTACAAGCCCGATCTCGCGAGGCCGATCGCGGTGATCAACGAGAAGATGCCCAGTGTCACCGCGAAGCTGCGCAGCTCCACGTTGCGCCGCAACTCCGCGCGGCTCCCGGTCCAGACGGCCCAGTGCACGGCGAAGTTGAGCGAGCCGGCGACGAAGATGATCACGCACAGGATCTCGAAGACGAGCGAGTGATACCACATCGTGTTGTATGACTGCGGTGCGAAGCCACCCGTGCTGAACGCCCCCATGAAGACCCACAGCCCGTGCAGGAGCGCCCTGACCGGTTCTTGTCCAAGCGCGAGCGCCGAGACGGTCAGAGCAGCGGTGCCCGCAAGTAGCCAGCCAAGGCTCACCACCCAGATGGTCCGCGCGGTCTGGATGACGTTGGGTAGCAGGCGGTCTTCCTTGCCCTCACCGCTGTACAGGTGGTAGATGCCGCCGCCCACGCCCTTGAAGAGAGCTGTGAGTGCGATGACGATGATGCCCTGGCCACCGGCGAAGGTGAGCACGAACCGCCACATGTTCAGCCCGTTCGGCACGTGATCGAGGTCTTGCAGAAGGAAGAGCCCGGTTGTGGTGAGGCCGCTCATGACATCGAAGATCGCGTCGAGGTAGCTGCCGAAGTAGCCGGAGAGGTAGAACGGGATAGCCCCCAGGACCGTTGCGAGCACCCAGGAGGTGGAGACGATCACGAGTCCGTGCCGCCTGCGCAACTCCTGGTGGGTGAGACACAGTGCCTGCAGCCCGAACCCCGCCGCCAGGCATGCGAGCAGCCCTGTAGCGAAGTCGATCGCGGTCTTCCACTCGGCGAACAACAATGAGGTCGACAGCGGGAGCACCATCAGAGCACCGACACCGATGATGATCCTTCCCGTGTAGAACCCCACGACCTTGTGGTCTTCGAGGGTGGGGCGAAGCATCATCCGCCTGCCAGGAGCACGGCCATGATCGCAACGCTGCAGAGCGCGCCCAGGCCGATGACGTACATCGCTTCGGCAAGGATGCCGGTGGCGAAGACAGCGAGTGTCTGGATCTGTTCGGTGGGCGTGGGGCGACCACCCGTGCGCGATCTCGAGTCCATCACACGGCCACCGCGGTCAGCCGGCGATCGATGGCGCCGATGATGGCTTCGGCGAGGATGTCGCTGTACGACACGCATGCGATGCCGAGCGCCTCGAAGATGCGGACGTTCTGAGGGTAGTGCGCGAGCCCCGCGACGCGGGGCGAATGCAGCACCTCGCGTGCGACCAGGCATACGGATATGTTGCACGCGTCGTCATCGGTCGCGGCCACGACGCACGAGGCATCATTGGCGCCGGCGTGCTTGAGGATCGCGGGATCGCGACCGTCGCCGGCAAGCACGAGTGCGCTGGGATACGCGAGCGCGAACTGCTCGGCCTCCGTACGGTCGGCCGTGACGACGACGACCCGATGGCCCCGAGATTCGATCGCGGGGACGAGCTGTTCGATCACTGTGCCGCTACCCACCAGGACGATCGCCATGTGGACTCCCTTGTCCGGTCGCGCAGGCATGCCGACAGCTGCATGCCCACTCTTTCGAGTTTAGGAGTCGCAACGTTCAGGTCGTGTAAATCTGGACGGCGGATGCGTAAAGGAAGCATAAAGGTACGGCTTATCGAGTCGGGAGACGGAGCCCCACTCCCGGTTCCGTGAGCACGTGCCGGGGCACGGTGGGGTGGATCTCGATCTTCTTCCGCAGGTTGCTCACGTGGACTCTGATGGTCCGGACGTCTGCGAACCAGTCCGGTCCCCAGACCGCATCGCTGATCTGCGACCATGTCACGAGACGGTCGGCGTTCTGTGCGAGGAGTGACAGGATGCTGAACTCGATCGGCGTGAGCGTGACCTCGACTCCGTCACGGAGGACCCGGTGGCCGGCGATGTCGATCGTGAGGTCGTCGAGCACCAGCACCGGTGGCGCGGTTGTCCCGCCCGCCGACCGCCGAAGCAGCGCTCCGACGCGGGCCACGAGCTCTCCTGCGGAGAACGGTTTGGTGAGGTAGTCGTCGGCGCCGGTCTCAAGGGCGGCGATCTTGTCCGTCTCGTCGGAGCGGACGGAGAGCACAAGGATCGGCACGGTGAGCCACGTCCGCATCTTCTCGCATAGCCCGATACCGTCGGTGTCGGGCAACGAGAGGTCGAGCACCACCAGATCCGGTGTCCGCTGGGTGAGGGCCAACATCGCCTCCGCGCCGGTCTCGGCGCAAGCGACCTCGTAGCCGCGCGCCTCAAGGATCGTGCGCAGCGCCTTACGGATCTGTGCCTCGTCATCGATCACGAGGATACGGCCGCCGGCGGGACCGTGAGCGGTCATAGCGTCCCCCTCAGCGGAAGTGTGAGCAGGATGCGCGTGCCGTGTGGCCGTTCGTCTTGGATCGAGATGTCGCACCCGTTCGCGCGTGCGATCTCACGGGTTATCGAGAGCCCGAGCCCCGTGCTCGAGCGATGGGACCGGCCCTCGCGCCCGCGGTAGAACTTATCGAAGACGAGAGGCTTCTCATCGGCCGGGATGCCGGGGCCGCGATCGCTCACCCAGATCGCCGGGTTCTCCCCGGAGTCCGCACCAACGGTCACCGGCCCCTCACTGTAGTCGAGCGCATTGGTGATCACATGATGGAGTGCCCGCGAGAGTTGCACGAAGTCGAGACTGATCATGGGCAGGTCTTCCGGCACCGCGTAGCGGATCCGCTCTCGCGAGGCGCGGGGCAGTCTGCTCACGACCGACCCGATGAGCTCACCGACCTCGAAGTCGGTCGGTCGTGGCTGCCATGCCTGCGCCTCCAGCCGCGATACGTCGAGGAGGTCGGCTATCGCGTCGTCGAGCCTGCCGAGGTCCTCGGTGATGTCGCGCAGCTTCTCCCGCACCGCTTCGGCCCCATGCTCGATGTCGGGTTCGAGGAGGTCGGTGACGGCTGCGGTGATCGATGCGAGGGGGGTCTTGAGCTCGTGGGATACCGAGGAGACGACCGCGGCTCGCAGTCGCTCGGCCTCCTGAGCCGCAGCTGCGTGCATGGCCACCTTGTTCAGGCGCTGGCTCTGAAGGAACGCCGCGAGAAGGTTGGCGAGCGACATCACGAAACGGCTCTGCGTGGTGTCGAGCGGTCTGTCCACGCTCAGCTCGAGAACCCCCTCGGCACTCTGAGCCGAGACCAGCGGGACGGCGACCCGGTGCGTCCGTTCCCCCTGGGACCCGCCGTCGCCGGTCTGCCCCAACGTGACGAGCTTCGAGATGGGAGAGGACTCGAGGGCGACGCCCTCCCACAGCCGGATGATGTCAGGTGACGGTGCGGATCCGCCGCCAACGGGTCCGGGGGTGCCGTCAGGACCTGGGACCCACAAGGACACCTCGCGCGCACGCACGATATCGGCAAGCTCGCGGCGCGCCGACTCCACCAGCGAACTCGCGGATGTCTCAGACACCAGCGAGCGGCTCAGTCTGTTGAGCGCCGCGGTGTGCCGCTCCTCACGCTGTGCCACGAGTTCGCGGTCGCGAAGCCGCCCGGTCTGAAGGCCGATCGCGGTCCCCACCACAAGAAAGGCCGCGAGGTGGATGACGTCACCGCGGCTGGCGACGAAGAGCGTGTGGTAAGGCGGGATGAAGAAGAAGTTCCACGCGAAGAACGCTAGTACCGCCGACAGCACGCCCGGCCCCACACCTGCGGTGCCGGCGATGAAGCCCAGTACGAGCAGGTACGGCCATCCCCAGCGCTCGCCACCGAGGAGCTCACGGAACGGGATGAACAGCGCTGTGGCGCCCACGATCGCCAGCGCGGCCGCGAGGTAGCCGTGCCGCCTCATCATCTCCTGGATGCGTGAAGGTGTGTCCATCGTGTGTTGCGTCCCCTCATCGGCACAGCGACCACGATAGCATCCTCGGCGCGTCTGGGTGGAGCCGCGTGAGGTATGCTTTCTCGGACTGCAGGCCGTCCCGAGGAGTCCCATGAGCCGTAGCCGTGTGGCTGTCGTCCGGTGTGACGCCTACGACCAGCGTCTGGTGGACGCGGCGGTGGGGCGCGGCCTCGCGCTGCTGGGCGGCGCGGAAGCGTTCGTGCAGTCCGGCGAGCGTATCGTACTGAAGCCCAATCTGCTCGTGGCAAGCGCGCCCGAGAAGGCCGTCACCACCCATCCCGCGGTGTTCTCGGCGGTTGCCCGCGCCCTCACGGAAGCGGGCGCCGAGCTCAGCTGGGGCGACTCGCCGGGCGTGGGAAGCGGGCTGGGCGTGGGCAAGCGCGCGGGTATCGCGGAGGTGGCCGCGACGCTCGGCATCCCCGTGGCCGACTTCGAGCATGGTCGCGTGATGCCGTTTCCCGAAGGCAACCTCATCAAGCGGTTCACCGTCGCCGAGGGCGTGGCGGCTGCCGACGGTCTCGTCTCGCTCCCCAAGCTCAAGACCCACGCGCTCACTCGCATGACCGGTGCCGTGAAGAACCAGTTCGGGTGCGTGCCGGGTTTCCTCAAGGGCGAGTTCCACGCAAAGATGCACAACGTGGAGCTCTTCAGCCAGATGCTCGTGGATCTCAACCTGCTGCTCCGGCCGCGCCTGTATGTGATGGATGCGGTCGTGGGGATGGAGGGCAATGGTCCGCGCAACGGCGATCCACGCCAGGTGGGCGTGCTGCTGCTGTCAGACGACCCGGTGGCGATCGACGCGGTCGGATGCCGCATCATGGCGCTCGATCCCGCGCTCGTGGAGACGCTCGTGTATGGAGAACGGTGGCGACTCGGCTCGGCGAGCGACATCGAGACCGTCGGTGACGAGCTGCCTGTGTTGGACGACTATCGCGTGAACCGCACGCCGGTGTCCACGACGCGCGGACTCGGCTCCGCGCTCGGCAAGCGCCTGCTCGCGCCGCGGCCGTACATCATAGAAGAACGCTGCACGCGCTGTGGCACGTGCGTGAAGGTATGCCCGGTCGATCCCAAGGCCGTGGACTGGCGTGGAGACGACCACACGACGCCGCCCGCGCACGATTACGACCGGTGCATCCGCTGTTACTGCTGTCAGGAGATGTGTCCCGAGCGTGCTATCGAGGTCAAGACGCCGATGATGGGCAGGCTCATCAGGCGCTAGAAGGCGTCACCAGAGTCGGTACCAGCCCTCACGCTCTTCGATCTGGGCGGGGATCCCGTAGAGCTCGCCGACCGCCTCACCGGTGAGCAGTGCGGCCTTCGGCCCGTCACGGAAGATCACGCCGTCCTTGAGCATCACCACGCGGCCCACCTCGGGCACGATGTCGCTCACGTGATGTGTCACGATCACGAGTGCGCAGCGCGACGCGATGGTGCGTAGCAGCGACAGGAAATGGTGGGTGCCCGAGGGGTCAAGCCCGTGGGTGGGCTCGTCCAGCACCAGGAGCGCCGGCTCGTGCACGAGGGCCCGGCCGATGAGTGCCCGGCGGGCCTCACCGGTGGAGAGCGTGTCCATCGTGCGATCCGCCAGGGCGGTGATGCCGAGGTAGTCCAGCAGCTCACCGGCGCGCGCGGTCATGGCAGGCGTGACCTCGCTGCGGCGATACAGACCGACCGAGCCGAAGTGCCCGGAGAGTACCACGTCACGCACTGTGACCCGTTTGCGGTGTGCTTCCTGCAGATTGTCGGAGACCACGCCGAAGATCCTCCGTGCTTCGAACAGGTCCCAGCGGGGGAGTCCCCGGAGAAGCACCGGCGGCTCGTCGCGTACGACCGGGCGCACGTCGCGGGTGAGCAGGCCGATGAGCGTCGACTTCCCGGCACCGTTGGGGCCGAGCACCGCGACGTGCTCGCCTTCTCGGAACGCGAGGGACTCCACGTGGAGGATCGTCCGTCTGTCACGGACGACCTCCGCATCGCGGAGCTCTATGAGGGTCTCGCCCGTCACGCTACGCCAGTCCAGCCTCTTTGAACCGCTTCTTGACGGAGCTCAGGCTGCCACCCACATTGAACTTCCACTTGCCCGTCGATGCCTTGATGGTGAGCACGTCAGGCGTGTTGGTGTTCTCGTCGGACATCCCCATACGGAACTTCGCGCCCTGGTACTGCGAGCGTTCGATCGCCCAGTTCCCTGGTGTCTCGGCAAGCGCAGCGTCGGGCGACATCTGCCAGTACGCTTCGGAGTAGCTCGCCGACGACTTCAGCTGGGCGCCCCACTGCCCGAAGAAGCCCTTGCCCTCGGCTTTCGCGCCGTCACGGGCCGCATTGACCGTGGCCGTGACCTTCTCCTTGGTGAGCTCGGCAAAGACCAGTCGGCGGTCGGTGATGACGAGCGTGTACGACTTCTGCTTCAGGCCCATGAAGCCGGCAACGAGAGTAAGCCCGCCTATGACGCTGAGGATCTGTTCGCCACTCGCGACGGGCGCTGGCGCGGCGGCCACGGGCGCCGGGGGTGGTGCGACCGGAGCCGCCTGCGCGGCCACCGGTGTGCCGCACGCCGTGCAGAATGCGTCTCCCGCGTGCAGCGGACCTCCGCACGACCCGCAGAAGCGTGACTCGGACATGGCGAGCTCCTCTCCCCGGAAGGTCCTCTCAGAAAAGTGTAACGCGAATGTGTGAGAGACACGCCTGATGGGTACGTTCTTCAAGGTTCAGATACTTCTGAATGTTATGAACGTAGAGATGAGGTGGATGCGTGGGACGGGATGTGACGTTGCCATCGGGCGATGCGGTCGGCCGTCGCGACGAGTCACTCGAGCGCCTGTCGGGCGTGCTCGAGGCCGTCGGTTTTCCGCACGTCATCGCGCGTGTCTACGCGGCTCTCACGCTCGCCGAGGGCGAAGGCCTCTCGACCACCGAGCTCATCGGTCGGCTTGGCGTGTCAAAGGCATCCATCAGCAACGCGATGCAGTTCCTCGTCGGCACGGAGCTTGTCGAACGATATCGCGTACCCGGCACTCGCGAGGCGCACTATCGCATGCTGAAGGGGCGGTGGGGTGATGTGCTGAGCCGCAAGATCGCGGCCACCGGGCACATCCGTCGTATCGCCGAGGAGATCCTCGGGTCAACGAACTCGCCCATCGCTCGAGAGCGGCTTGAGGAGATGCACGACGTATACGCGTTCTTCGAGACTGAGTTCGAAGGCGTCATCAGACGGTTCAACGAAAGGAACGCATCATGACAGGTCCGGCCATCAGCGTAGAGAACCTCCGCTTCAGCTACGGTGACCTGGAAGCGGTCAAGGGCATCGGCTTCGAGGTGCAGCCGGGCGAGATCCTCGGATTCCTCGGCCCGAACGGCGCCGGCAAGTCCACCACCATCAAGATGCTCACGGGCCAGCTCACGCCGAAGAGCGGGGTCGCCCGGGTGCTCGGTATCGACGTCTCCACCGATGATCCCGCGCTCCAGGCACGCATCGGCGTGTGTTTCGAGGAGAAGAACCTGTACCTCAACATGTCGGCCAAGGAGAACCTCGACTTCTACGCGAGCCTCTTCGGTATCAAGGATCCGGACTCGATCGAGGTGCTGCGCCGGGTCGGTCTCGCCGACCGCGCGAAAGACCGAGTGAAGACGTTCTCCAAGGGCATGCGGCAGCGCATGATGATCTCGCGCGCGTTCATCAACAAACCCGATGTGCTCTTCTTGGACGAGCCCACCGACGGCCTCGACCCGGTCACATCGGCGTCCATCCGCAAGACCATCCGCGAGGAGGCCGAGCGGGGCGCGGCCGTGCTGCTCACCACGCACGACATGTTCGAGGCCGACGAACTCTCTGATCGCGTGGCGTTCATCAACGAAGGTCGGATCGTGGCGCTGGACACTGCCGAGAACCTCAAGCTCAAGTACGGCACACGCTCGGTGAAGGTGCGGCTGCGCGATGGCGTTGGGGTCCGCGAGGAGGTCCTGCCGCTCGACGGCGACGGGTCCTCGGCCAAGCTTGCCGAGCTTGCCGCCAGCCCCGACCTGATGACCATCCATACCGAGGAAGCGACGCTGGATCAGATATTCATCCAGTTGACCGGCAGGGGGCTTGAGGGATGAGCCGCCCGATCTCGCGCCCGGCGATCGTCTGGGCGCTTCTCAAGAAGGAGCTCACGGCGTACTCGCGCGACCTCGTCTTCCTCGCGCTCACGCTCGTGGTGCTGGTCGCCGTGCCGTTCATCTTCCACGCGCTACCGGATTCGGTGGATGAGTCGATCACGCTTGCGATGTATCCGTCGATGGCCGAGATGGTCGGCGATGCGCGGGATGCGCTCATCAAGATGGGCGCCACCGAGGAACAACTCGCCGAGCTCGACGACATCGATCTGGCTGCCGAGGAAGAGGGGCTCGCGCTCGTCGAGTTCGAGAGCGAGGAACAGCTCCGCAGCGTGATCGAGGGCTCGCTCGAGCTCTGGGAGACGGAGGGCGGGGAGACGGTCTTCCGGGACAAGGAAGCGGGCGATGAGAAGCCCAAGGATGCCGAGCGCATCAAGCCCGATATCGGCATCGCGTTCCCGGATGAGTTCATTGCGGGGGTAGCGGCCGGTAAGCGCGATCTCACGGTCACCGTCTACTCGCAGGCCGGTATCGGTGAGGAGATCCAGACCGCCATGCAGAGTTTCGTGCGGGAGGCCGCGTATCAGATCGCGGGCCGCGAACTTCCCGTGGGCATGCCGGATGAGGCCACCATCATCCTGGGCGATGACCGCGTCGGTGATCAGGTGACCATGCAGGAGCGGATGCGCCCGATGCTGCTGTTCATGGTGCTTCTGATGGAGACGTTCTCGATGGCCTCGCTCATCTCCACCGAGGTGCTGCAGCGCACGGTGACGGCGATCCTCGTGACGCCCGCCAGGGTGAGCGACTTCCTCGCCGCCAAGACGATCTTCGGCACGGTCATGTCGCTCTCGCAGGCGCTGATCATCCTCGCGTTCGTCGGTGGACTGACCGCCACGAACTGGTCGCTGATCCTCACCGTGCTCGTCATGGGCGCGATCATGTTCACCGGCATCGCGCTCTTTGTCGGCTCGGCCGGCAAGGACTTCATGGGTCAGCTCTTCTACGCGATGCTGTTCACCGTTCCGCTGCTGATACCGGCCATCTCGGTCATGTTCCCGGGTACGGCGGCGCCGTGGGTCAAGGTGCTCCCCTCGTATCCGATCATCAAGGTTCTCGTGGACGCGACCGTCTATGGCGGTACCTGGGCTGACGCATGGGGCATGCTCGCTTACGCCGCCCTGTGGTTGGTCATCCTGTACTTCGCCGGACTGTTCGCGCTCAAGCGGAAGGTGGAGACGCTATGAGCCTCTCACGCATCTGGAAGGTCCTGCGCAAGGACCTCGCGCTCGGGCCGCGCTCTTCGATCTTCCTGTGGGCGATCGTGCTGCCCTTCGCGCTCACGCTCATCCTGCAGGTCGCCTTCGGATCGCTCTTCGATCCCAAGCCACGTCTCGGGATCGTCGATGACGGCGATTCATCGATCACTGCGGCCATCGAGGACATGGATGGCATCGAACTCACGCTCTTCGACGATGCCGGGGAGCTCAAGACGCAGGTCGAGGCGAACGACCTGGACGCCGGGCTGATCTTGCCGCAGGGCTTCGACGATGAGGTACGTGACGGAGAGCAGCCCACGCTGCAGTTCTTCATCGGCGGCGAGAGCTACGCCTCCAATCGCATCATCCTTACGGTGACCGCGATCGACCTGGTCCGCGAGATAGAGGGCAGCGACGCGCCGGTCACCGTCGACGTGGTGAGCTTCGGCGAGGCGGGGCTCCCGATGTCCAAGCGACTCATACCGGTCATCGTGTTCTACGCGCTCGTGATGGCGGGGTTGTTCGTGCCGGGCTCCAACCTCGTGGAGGAGAAGGAGCAGGGCACACTCATGTCGCTTCTTGTGACGCCGGTGAAGTCGAGCGAGGTGCTGATCGCCAAGTGGCTGCTCGGCGTGATCCTCTCGGTCGTGCTCGCCTCGGCTTCACTTGCGCTCAACGGCGCCTTTGGCGCCAACTGGGCCCAGGTCCTGGTGGTCATCCTGGTGGCGGGGGCGCTCTCCTCGGTGCTCGGCATCCTTGCAGGCGTGTACGCCAAGGACTCGTCGATCATGTTCGCGATCGTGAAGGGCAGCGGTATCTTCCTCTTCGCGCCCACACTCTTCTACATCTTCCCAGAGTGGCCCCAGTGGATCGCCAAGCTGTTTCCGCTCTACTGGATCATCGAGCCGATCTGGCAGGTCTCGGTGATGGGTGAGGGACTCTCGACGGTATGGGTCGAGCTCCTCGTGGCGCTCGGTATCACGGCCGTACTTGGCGCAGCCGCGTGGTGGCTCGCCAAGCGCATGCAGGCGCAGATGGCCGGGCAGTGATCGCG
The DNA here is from genome assembly GCA_016933785.1 of Coriobacteriia bacterium. Taxonomy (GTDB): domain Bacteria; phylum Actinomycetota; class Coriobacteriia; order Anaerosomatales; family Anaerosomataceae; genus Anaerosoma. The sequence goes on from JAFGAG010000043.1 coordinate 19,842, forward strand.
CAGTCTCTGATCTGAAGGAGGTCGTGTCATGGAGTGGTACTGGTGGGCGCTGATCGCCGTGGGTGTGGTCGTGGTCGGGTATCTCAAGCTCAAGGTGTGGGGCAAGATCATGGACAAGATGAAGGCGAAGAAGGCGGCACAGGCGGAACTCGACGACGAGTGAGGGACGGGTAGGGCCGGCGCTCTCGGCGCGATCGTGCGGTAGACTGCGAGTCTGAAGCGCGCCGCCCGACCACTTCTGGAGCAGCCGATGCCCATCATCGATGCGCACACCCATGCGTTCCCCGATACGCTCGCGCCGATCGCGGTCGGCCGTCTGGTGGGGCGAGAGGGCGTGCGGTCGTACTACGACGGCACCGTGCGCGGGCTCCTGGGTTCGATGGAGTTGCACGGCATCGAGCGCTCCGTCCTCGCCCCGGTGGCGACGAAGCCCTCGCAGGTGGGCAGCATCAACGACTGGATCATCTCTATCGATGACCCCCGGATCGTCCCGCTCGGATCGATGCACCCGAACTTTCCCGACCCCGAGGCGGAGATCGCGCGGCTGGCCTCGCACGGGGTGCGAGGCATCAAGCTCCACTCGCAGAACCAGGATTTCTCTCCCGAAGAGTCCCGGATGGCGCCCATCTACGAGGCGGTGAGCCGGCACGGGATGATGATCCTGTTCCATGCCGGTGGATTCGTCATCGACGAGGGGACGCTCGCCCGGCCACACGCATTCGCGCGGATGCTCGATGAATGGCCGGACCTCGTGTGCGTACTCGCTCACATGGGCGGATACCGCTTCTGGGACGAGGTGTGCGAACACCTGTGTGGACGCGACGTCTACTTCGACACGGCATACGTCCCGGGCAACCTGCCCGACGACGAGCTGCTCGCGCTCATCCGTGGCCATGGCGCCGGACGCGTGCTCTTCGGGTCGGACGGTCCGTGGGCCGATGCTGGTCGTGATGCCGCCCACCTCGGCCGGATCGGCCTGGATGCAGCGGAGCTCGAGCAGGTGCTGTACGGCAATGCGCGCACGCTCTACTGCCGCGGGGAGGCGCCGCCCTCCCGGAGTGAGACTGAGGCGTATAATCGCTGTGACCCCTCACCGGCGGAGGAGAACATGGGCTCGCACATCCTGCTCGTCGAGGATCACCCGCAGAACAGCTACCTGATGACGTACCTCCTTGAAAGCCGGGGCTACGAGGTGGAGGCTGCCGCGGACGGTGCCGAGGCGCTGGAAGCGATCGAGCGTCGCGCCCCCGGCCTCATCCTCATGGACATGCAACTGCCACGCGTCGATGGGTACGAAGCCACACGTCGTATCAAGGCCGACGAGCGATTCAGGGACATCCCGCTTGTGGCGGTCACGGCGCACTCGATGCGAGGTGACCAGGACAAGGCGATCGCCGCCGGATGCGACATGTACGTCACCAAGCCTATCGATGGCGAGCAGCTCCTCGCGCTCGTCGAGAAGCTGCTGCCTCGCTAGCGACGGGTATGCCGCCCGGCTCTCGCGCGTCGACGTGCGACCCCCTATACTGTGGTCTCGCGCTCCGGTACTCCGGTCCGGGTCTCGGATGGCGGTATGTCGTGAACCTGGTCAGGTCCGGAAGGAAGCAGCCATAAGCGGCCTCTGCCGGGTGTCCGGGACCTGGGCCCGAGCACCGGAGCGCGCACGCAGCAACCCGGCTCGCCCCGCGCGGGTCGGCCGACGCACCGCGAGGAGCCGCACTTCATGACGCATCTGTCCTGGTACCGGAAGTACCGCCCGCAGACCTTCGAGGACGTCGTCGGCCAGCCCCACATCGAGCAGACGCTGCGCAACGCGGTGGGTGACGGCACGGTAGCGCACGCGTACCTGTTCACCGGCCCCCGGGGTACGGGCAAGACCACCACAGCACGGATCCTCGCCAAGGCGCTCAACTGCGATCAGGGGCCGACGGCCACGCCTGACGACACGTGCGAGCAGTGCCGGGCCATCGCCGATGGCACTCACCCCGACGTCCACGAACTCGACGCGGCGTCCCGCACCGGTGTCGATGATGTGCGCGAACAGATCATCGGGCGCCTCAACTACGCGCCATCGCGCGGTGGATACAAGGTCTACATCATCGACGAGGTGCACATGCTTTCGACCTCGGCGTTCAACGCGCTGCTCAAGTCGCTTGAGGAGCCGCCCGCGCGGACGGTCTTCATCATGTGTACCACGCATCCCCACAAGGTCCCCGAGACGATCCACTCCCGCTGCCAGCGGTTCGACTTCCGGCGTCTGTCGGTTGACGACATCGTCGGCAGGCTGCGGGCGATCAGTGAGGCCGAGTCGGTGGTCGTCCCGGATGGTGCACTCACGCTGATCGCCAAGCATGCACTCGGCGGCATGCGCGACGCGATAACCACGCTCGAGCAGCTCGCATCGTTCGGCGGCGGCACGATCGGTCTGGAGGACGTCGAGGGGCTCCTCGGCGAGATGGATGCCGACGCGCTCTTCGAGGCGGCCTCGCTGATCCTTGAGCGTGATATCGCCGGGGCTTTCAGATTCGTGGGACGCCTGGCCGACACGGGTGTCGACATGGGTGAGTTCGTGAAAGGGCTCGTGAAGCACTTCCGTGACCTCTTCGTGCTCGCGGCGGTGGGCGCGGATGTGGCGGTGGATACCACCTCACGGGATCTCGGGCGGCTCCAGAGCCAGGCGACACGCTTCGGCGCGGACCGCATCGGCCGCGTGATGGGCATCCTTGAGCGTCTGACGACCGATCTCCGTTATGCCGCCGACCAGCGGCTCGCGGTGGAAGTCGCCATGACTCGGATGGCACGCCCTCACGGTGACCTCACGCTTGAATCGCTGGCCGAGCGCATCGACGCGCTCGAGGCCAATGCCCCGCTCGCCGAGTTCGCGGGGTCAGCACCGTCTGCCTCCTCGCCTCCCACCGCACCCTCTGCCCCCTCGGCACCATCCGCACCGGAGCCTGTCGGGACGGTATCCGGTACGGCCGAGGCTCCTGTCGCCGCCGCGCGTGCTCCCCGCGCCTCCGACGGTGACCTGGACGTGGCGGCGGTCAAGCGCGCCTGGCCTGCGGTCCTGGCCGAGATCAAGAAGATCCGCGCCCCGCGCGCATACATATTCAATGGGACCGAGGCGGAGATCGCCTCGGGAACGCTGATCGTCGAGTTCCCGGCCGATCAGGGGTTCGCACTCGATCTCGCCCGGGAGGCTGAGACGCTCGGCGTGCTCCGCAGAGCCGTTCGTGTCGTGCTGGGGCAGGAGCCTCCGGTCGAGTATCGTCTCGGTCGACAGGGCAGGTCGAGCGGGTCCACAGCCGGTCACGACGAGGCTCCATGCGCGCCTGAGACACCGGCACTTCTCACCGATCCCGCACAGCTCGCCACGCCCGGAAAGCGGGCCTCCCGAGCGCACGCCGCATCAGCAGCGACGGACACAGCCGCCGATTCCGCCGATCTCGAGGCCGTGCTCGCCGAGCTCGGCGGCGAACTCATCGACGATGTCAGACCAGAGTCGGAAGATGTCTGACGGATAGGAGTACGCGTGAAGCCGAACATGCAGAACGTCATGAAGCAAGCTCAGAAGATGCAGGCCGAGATGGCCCGCGTGCAGGAAGAGCTCAAGAACGAGCGTGTCGAGGCCTCCGTCGGTGGCGGGGCGGTGAAGGTGGTCATGACCGGCGAACTCACCGTCGCGTCGGTGGCCATCGATGCTGCCGCCGTGGATACCGAGGACATCTCGATGCTCGAGGACATGGTTGCTGCAGCGTTCAATGAGGCGCTGCGTCAGACGCAGGACCTGACCGCGCGCAAGATGTCCGCGGTCACCGGTGGGCTCGGGCTGCCGGGCGGGCTGTTCTAGCGATGGCGTTCTACGCGCCTCCGATCGCACGGTTGCTCGAAGAACTCGAGCGGCTCCCGGGTATCGGCCCCAAATCCGCTCAGCGCCTCGCGTACCACATCCTGCGAGGTGACACCGAGTCGGCGCGTCGCCTCGCCGACGCAATCGTGGAGGTGAAGCAGTCCATCCACTTCTGTGAGCGGTGCTTCAACTTCGCCGAAGCCGAGCTGTGCGACATCTGCGCGGACCCGGGGCGAGATGCCGCGATGCTCTGTGTCGTGGAGGAGCCGCGCGATGTCGTGGCCGTCGAGCGGACCGGGGAGTTCCACGGGACGTATCACGTGCTACAGGGCGCGATCTCTCCGATCGATGGCGTCGGTCCCGACCAGCTGCGCGTCCGCGAGCTGATCGACCGCGCGGGCCGCGGGACCATCGTCGAGGCGATCATAGCCACCGATCCGGATATCGAGGGCGAGACGACCGCGCTCTACCTCGCACGGCTCCTCAAGCCGCTCGGTGTCCGGGTGACCCGCATCGCATCGGGGCTTCCCGTAGGAGGAGATCTCGAGTACGCGGACGAGGTGACGCTCGGACGGGCGCTCGAGGCACGTCGCGAGATGGAGTGATGGCAGTTTCTTCCTGCCGTTCACCGATTCACCCACGCCGCTGACCGTGGCACCCGGGTCATGCCCTGCGAGCGCGTGCGTATCCTGGTAGGACTATCAAGAGCATCTGACCAGACGTTCGCGTTTCGTCCTATTCCAGGCCTTCCGGCCGACCTCATCCCAGGAAGGGGGAGCCAATGCCACAGCTGACGGAGATCCGCTGGCACGCACGTGCCGGCCAGGGCGCCGTCACGGCAGCGAAGGTGGTCGCCGAGACCGCGCTCGCAGCCGATCAGTACATGCAGGCGATGCCCGAATACGGCCCCGAGCGCATGGGAGCGCCGATCAAGGCGTTCACCCGCATCTCGTCGGATCCCATCGAGATCCACTGCAACATCGAGAACCCCGATATCATCATCGTGCTCGACGACTCGCTCCTCGACGTCGTCGATATCGCCGAGGGCATCCACGATGGCGGCGTGATAATCATCAACACCTGCACGCCCGCCGACCAGGTCAAGACGAGGCTCGGTGTCTCCGAGAGCGTGCGCGTCGCGTCCGTCGACGCCTCGGGCATCGCGCTCGACACCATCAAGCGCGACATCCCCAACACACCGATGGTTGGCGCTCTGATCAAACTCACGAGCGTCATCGACATGGACGTGTTCAAAGGCCTTCTGGCCAAGAACCTCTCCAAGAAGTTCGGCCAGGAGATGATCGACGCCAACTGGGCATCGGTCGATCGTGCGTTCACGGAGGTGACTGTGGCATGACGTGGGATATCTCCGGAATGGGCGAGTGGACATACAAGCAGTTCCCCCCGGGCGCCGTCATCCCGGCAGGCGGCAACAGCGATGACTACATCACCGGCGGTTGGCGGAGCGAACGTCCATGGCGTGATGACGAGAAGTGCACCCAGTGCCTGCTGTGCTGGATCGTTTGCCCTGACACCTCCATCCACGTGGCCGATGAGAAGGTCACGACCTTCGATCTGGACCACTGCAAGGGCTGTGGCATCTGTGCCCAGATCTGCCCGGTGGGCGCGATCGAGATGGTTCCTGAAGGCTGCGACCTGCCGGAGGTGAAGTAGATGGCCGAGCACAAGATCCTCGCCACCACCGGCAACAGCGTCGTTGCCGAAGCGATGCGGCAGTGCAAGCCCAACGTCATGGCTGCCTACCCCATCACGCCACAGACGACGATCGTCGAAGAGTTCGCCGGGTTCGTGGCCAAGGGCAAGACCGACTGCGAGTATGTCACGGTCGAGTCCGAGCACTCGGCGATGAGCGCATGCATCGGTGCATCGGCCGCAGGCGCCCGCGTCATGACCGCCACCTCATCACAGGGTCTCGCACTCATGTGGGAGGAGCTCCATATCGCTGCGGGTATGCGCCTGCCGATCGTCATGGCCAACGCCAACCGCGCACTCTCGGCGCCCATCAACATCCACTGCGACCACAGCGACATCATGGGTGCGCGTGACACCGGCTGGGTGACGTACTTCGCCGAGACCGCGCAGGAAGCGTACGACAACACGATCATGGCCGTCCGCGTGGCCGAGCATCCCGACGTGATGCTGCCGGTCATGAGCACGCTCGACGGGTTCATCACCACGCACTCGATCGACCGTGTCGACGTCATGGACGACACCTCGGTCGGAGGCTTCGTGGGCGACTACGAGCCGAAGAACCCCCTCCTGGACACCGACACGCCGACGCTCCATGGCTCGTTCTCGGGACTTGGTGGTCCGTTCTTCGAGTTCAAGCGCCAGCAGCGTGAGGCCATGGAGAACGCCCGCGCCGTGATCAAGCAGGTCGGCGACGAGTACGCGGAGCTTTCGGGCCGCCCGTTCGATGTCATCCAAACGTGGGGCATGGAAGACGCGGAGACCGCGATCGTCGTTCTTGGCTCCACCGCCGGTAACGCCCGTCACGTTGCGCGCGATCTGCGAGCCAAGGGCCAGAAGGTCGGTGTCGTGAAGGTGCGTGTCTGGCGTCCGTTCCCGTACGCCGAACTCGCGGCGGCCCTCAAGGGTCTCAAGGCGGTCGCCGTGCTCGATCGCGCCGAGTCCTTCGGTGCCGAGGGTGGTCCGCTCTTCCTCGAGGTGCGTGGCGCACTGTACGACCTGGAGCAGCGCGTACCGGTCGTCGGCTACATCTACGGCCTCGGTGGTGCGGATGTGAAGCTCGAACTCATGGAGCGCGTGTACCGGGACCTGTCTGACATCGCTGCGGGCGGTGCGGCTCCGGGTAGCCTCGTCTACCTCGGCGCGAGAGAGGAGGCGTAAGACCATGGCGAACCTGAAGGAACTCACGCATCGCGAGGATCGTCTTGCTGGCGGCCATCGGCTCTGCGC
>JAFGAG010000044.1 GCA_016933785.1 Coriobacteriia bacterium
ACGAGCGCGACGGTGAGCATAAGTGCTTGGATGCGGCGTCGCATCGCTACCGCCTCGCCGGGGCCTGGTACTCGAACAGGCCCGCCGGAAGCGCGATACCCATGTCCTCCAGGCGCCGCGTGAACTTGGGTCTCAGTCCTGTGGATTTCAGATGTCCGAGGTGGCTGCCTGCCTCGTCCACGCCCATCGAGTAGTCGAAATAGAAGATGTCCTGCAGCACGATCGTATCGCCCTCCATACCCTCCACTTCGGCGACCTTCACCACACGGCGACTGCCGTCGCGGAGCCGGGCGAGATGGACGAGCAGATCGAACGCCGAGGCCGCCTGTTCGCGGATAGCGCGCATGGGCAGGTCGAAACCAGCCATCAGCACCATGGTCTCGATGCGGGAGAGAGCGTCTCGCGGCGAGTTGGCGTGCACCGTGGAAAGCGAGCCATCGTGGCCGGTGTTCATCGCCTGCAACATGTCTAACGCTTCGCCGCCACGCACCTCGCCGACGATGATGCGATCCGGACGCATGCGCAGGGTGTTGCGGACCAGGTCGCGGATCGTCACCTGGCCGGTGCCCTCGATGTTGGGCGGGCGGGACTCCAGGCGCAGCACGTGCTCCTGGTGTAGTTGGAGCTCTGCGGCGTCCTCCACAGTGATGATGCGTTCGTCGCCCGGCACGTACTGCGACACCACGTTCAGAAGCGTCGTCTTGCCGGTGCCGGTGCCCCCGCTGATCAGGATGTTCAGACGGCCCCGCACGCACGCGTCGAGGAACTGGGCGAGACTCTCACTCACCGTACCAAAGCCGATCAGGTCTTCGATCGTGAACGGCTCGCGCGAGAACTTCCGGATCGTCAGCATCGGTCCGTTCACGGCAAGCGGCGCGATGATCGCGTTCACACGCGAACCGTCGGGGAGTCGCGCATCCACCATCGGTGATGCCTCGTCGATGCGCCGGCCGACCTGGCTCACGATCTTGTCGATGATGCGGAGCAGATGCCGTTGATCGAGGAACCGCCGCTGGGTCTCGTAGATGCGGCCGCCGCGCTCGATGTAGATGCTGTCGGCGTTGTTGACCATGACCTCGGTCACGGTCGGATCGTCGATGAGCGACTGGATCGGCCCGTAGCCGAGGATGTTGTCGAGCACGTTGCCGGTGATCTCGCGCCGATCGGCGGCCGAGAGGGGCGCGGTCTCCTTGGCGAGCAACTCGCCGAGCTTCCGCTCGATCTGCTGGCGTAGCACGGAGTCCGGCTCCGTGGTCGAGTCGATGCGCGAGCCGAGCTCTTCGACGAGCAGGTAGTGGATGTTCCGTTCGATCTCGTCGCGTACCGGCGCGACCTCATCGGACGGAAGCGGATGCCCGTTGTCGATCTGCTCTATCCCGCCTGCAGTCAGCCTGGATCTAAGCGACATCGCCGTGCACCCCCTCCCGCTCCGCCACGATCGTCTTCGCCGTTTCCTGAAGGACCTTTGCCGGCTGGCTCCGGGGAGCGTCGATCACGACCGGCACGCCCTTGTTCACCGAGCGGGGGATCTGCAGGTCCGACGGAAGGCGATACTTGATCGGCATACCGATCGCCTGCTCCACCTCTTCGACCTTGAGGAAGACCTTGCTGTCGGCACGGTTGAGCATGATGTCCACGAGAGCGCCGTTGTAGCCGAGCTGTCGTAGCTTCTGAAGCGAAACCCGGCTGTTCTTCACCGAGGCGACGTCCATCATCGTCACGACCACGACGCGATCGCTCCGGTCCAGCGCCGTCAGCACCGCCTCATCGAGTGAGGGGGGCGTGTCGATGATGACGTAGTCGAACATGGACACGAGCAGCCCTATGATGCGGTCTATCCTGCTCGCGGTCACGATCTCGGCGTCTTCGGGCAGGGTGGGCGCAAGGAGCGCACGCAACCCGGAGGCGTGCTCGATCAAGAACCCGCGCAGCATCTCCGCATCCAGGCGATCGCCGCTCTGCACCGCACCCACGATCGTCTGCACGGGCTCGAGACCGAGCATGATACCCACATCGCCGAACTGCAGATCGAGATCGACGAGCACCACCGACTTCTCGAGTCCGGCGAGCGCGACTGCCACATTCGAAGCCACGACGGTCTTACCGACACCACCCTTCATGCTGAGGACGGTGACGACGTGCCCTCTGGGCGCCGGAGACCCCGGCTCATCCGTACCGGCGCAGCGCCGCCTTGCCCGGCGCAGCGCCTCCTCGAGCACGCCTCTCATCTCAGCGAGCAGCGCCCCGGATGAAACGACGTCGTCCACGCCCGAGCGGAGCGCCGCGTGGAGGATCTCCTGGGTGACCTCGGCAGGACAGAGCACGACACCGATCTGACTACCCTCGTCCCTGATCTCGCGCACCGATACAAGAGCGTCATCGAGCGCCATGTCCGGGCCCACCACGAGAAGACCGAGGCCGCCCGCTCTTATGCGTTTGCACGCCTCAGGAAGGCCGGCGACATGAACCACTTCAGCATCCGAGACCTCAGCCAGGGCCTTGGCGATCTTCTTCGCGTAGTCGATCTGGGCATCGCAGACGAGTACGGACTTCATCTGTGATCGCCTACTCGAACAGGTTCGCGAGTGAGCGGCCGGGTGCCGTCGGCGGAGTCTCCGCCGTGGCCGGCAGAAGCGTGATCCACACGCTCCCCTCTTCTTCGCCGAATATGAGCTTCTCCGCATCGGCCGGTGAGACCGCAAGCGTCATCACCGATGGCGACTCCGTTTGAGCGTTCGATGTCACGAGCGCCCCGCCACCGTCATCATCGCTCTGCGTGGTCGCCGTCTCTGCGGTCAGTGCGGTACCCATCGCGACGACCTTCGCCTCAGGAAGCAGCAGGCGCGTCACTTTGCCGCCCTCGTCGGTCTCCTCGATGCTGTCGACCGTCACGAAGACCGCCACGCGGTCCCCAGGTCGCACCATTCCCGAGATCCCCCGAACCTCGTCCACCGGTATGGCGATGGCGACCTGGTCACCCGGCACCGAGTACGCGAGTCCCGCGGCGCTCGGCAACGAGAAGCGAGCCGTGGTGACCTGCTCCCCCTTGGAGAGCGGCGTGTTGAGCACCTGTCCCTCGATGGCGCGCACGCTCGAGATCGCGTCGGCTGCGACGTACCGCTGAGGCACCTGCTCGAGCACGATCATCTCGCCCGCCACGAGCTCCTCTGCGGACATCCCACGCGGTATGTCCTCCTGGGCAACCAGCACCTCGACAGGCTCGCTGCTGGCAGCCACCTCACTCCGGGCGCTGTTGATGTAGTTCACGGCGAGCACCGTGGCAACGCCCGCAAGAGCCAGGGCGATCACGATGATGATCGCTTTCGTGCGCATAGCGCGTCCCCCCGTTCTGTCAGTTCCCGCTTAGAAATCCAGATGTTCGGCCGTCAGATGCACCGCCTCGATCACGAGCCCCCCTGCAGGCGGGTCGTCGGTGACGAGCCAGCCCGGAGCCGTCCACTCGACGAACGTTCCGACCACGGGATCCTTGTGACTGGGGAGCGGCTCCTCGATCAGGAAGGTCGCAAAGCCCACGATGCGCACTGGCTTACGCCCGAGCACATCTTGCATCCGCTCCACGATCGGCACGATCATGACCTGCTTGGTGTTAGGCCGCCCCGCCGCCTCCCACTCCGCGAGCGTGAGCATCTCGACGCCAGCGAGCCGATCCGCGATCCCTTTGCTCGTCGTCTGAGCCATATCACCCGGCTCGACATCGACCATGTCCTCGATGTGGACTGCGAACTCGATGTCACCCACGATGCAGTCACCGTAGGCATCGGCACCAGGGCCGAACGGTGGCAGCGGTGTGTCCGGATAGCCGCAGTCGGAGTGGTCGAGCGTGCCGAAAGCAAGAGCACCGAAGCTGCCCGGCGTGATCGACTCGCCACCCTCGACCTTGAGCTCGTACTGGACGTCGTATTCGAAGTCGAGCGTCTTGACGCTTACCGCAACGTTCTCGCCGGGACGCACCGCCGCGGGATGCGCCTGGACGTCCTCAAAGATGTAGCTTGTTGGGCGCAAGAGCAGGGTGCACACGGCGGTCTCACCCTTCTTACCGCCCAGCTGCACCGTGAGATCCTGATGCTCGGCGGGGTGAAGCTTGGCTGGGTACGCCACCGGTACGTTGGCCTCGTAGGCCCCGGAGAGCTGTAGGACCAGGTCGACCGATGCGGCACCCGCCTGCGCCTTGAGGGTCTCGTCAGGCTCCAGTGGATCGCTCAGATGCACGCTCACACGCACCGACGGGTCACCTTCGGTGAGTGTTGTGCTGTCCACGTCCATGGCGACGATCCGACCTGCCGGGTCGAGCGTGCCGACGGTCACGATCGCAGGGAACTCCTCGGTGAATCCCTGCGCGTTGGTGGCGTACAGATCGAGCGGACCGGGGTTGACGGAGATGAAGTTCCGGTCCCAGTAGCCGTCAGCTCCCTGGGAGAACTCCAGCAATGGGCCATCACCGATGCTTCCGGTGAGCTCTCCGATCCGCAGGATGGTCAGCCCGAACGGCACTGGCGACCTGGCTCCTGCGAGGAACCCGACCTTTGCCACCGACTGGGCCTGGATCAGAGTGGTCCCTCTGTTCAGGATGAAGTGCGACAGGAAGACCGGGGCGTCGGTGTCGCACGTGACCTTAACGTAGTCGCTTCCGATCTCGATCTCGGTGACCTCGGAGACGGGCACGGCGTCGAGCGGCGTGGTGAAGTTCAATTCGGCGAGAGTGCCTGCCGCCTCCTCGATCGCAGCCTGCCCGGCCCCCTCCGACAGCTCCCGGCAGCCAGCGAGTGCCGCCGCATCGGCCGCCGACTGCAGTTGGCGCTTGGCCGTGTACCAGAACCCCACATCGACCGCCAACGCAGCGAAGGCCACCACGACGAGGAAGACTATGGCAAAGGTCACCGCAACCGCACCCGAATCATCCGAGAAACACCGCCTGCACATCGGTCTCACTCCAGTCTCTGAACGGCTGCACTGCTGATGGAGGCAGGCAGGACCACATCCGGTATCGGCACGAGCTGGGTCCGGACATAGGTGATACGAACGCGAACCGAGTCGCTCGCGGGATTGTCGATGGAGAGTGTGATGCGGTCCGGATCGAGCCCCGGAGCGGCCGCCACAGCGCGCAGCTCGACGGTCTCACCGCTCGCACCAAGAGCCGCCCACCGCACGCCTTCGCGAGCTGCATGAGCGACCGACACATATTCGAAGAACGTGTAGCCGAACTGGATCGCACCGAAGAGCAGCGTGAAAAACAGCATCGCGACAAGCGCGAACTCGACGGCTGCCGCGCCATCGTCGCGATGCCGTGCTATGAAGAGCCCACCGCACATCGCTCCCCCAAGCGCCACCTACCTGTTATGAGAAAGGCCCGGTCGCGGCCGTGCTTGATGACGGCGATGACCGGGCCTCCGTGCATGAACGCCAACGATCCGACGACCTCGGATCCCGCCACTAGCCGGCCGTGAACTCGAGCTTTGTTGCGATGTAGTCGAAGAGCGCGCTCAAGTTGCCCCCGACAGCCGTGACCGCCAGGATGATCACCACGGCGATCAACGCCACCATCAGCCCGTACTCGACTGCGGTCGCGCCCTCATCGCTGTCCATCAGGTTCCGCGTCCGGACATACAGCTTGGTCAACATGCGAAACACCTCCCCCCGCCTCTGCGAGTCTGTCAGGCCCTCCGACGGCTCCGTTCGGGACCCGGCGGAGCGCCGCACTTCCCTGAAGACCGTCTGTCTACTAGAGAGTGTCCCCCGTCACAGAGTGCTGACTAGCCGCTTATGGTATGAGCGGCGGATGATATCGGCTCATACCGATGGGGGATGGCGGGGGCACGAGCGACCTAGCCGGCATCGCCGTCCGGCTGCGTGACCAGGCCCGATCGCACTGCCAAGAGTGCCGCCTGAGTACGGTCGGCGATCCCCATCTTCCGAAGGATGTGGCTCACATGCGTCTTGACCGTGGCCTCACTGATCCACAGGGCGTGTGCGATCTGCTTGTTGCCCATCCCTTCGGCCATGAGCTGCAGGACCTCGAGTTCACGCTCCGAGAAGCGCGAGCGCAACTCCTCGTCGGGGTCGGGATCTCGCTCGGGCTGCCCGGCGATAACGCGCGCCGCGATCTTCGAGTCGAACACCGCCTGCCCCTCGGCCATCGCTCGCACGGCCTGCACCACAAGCTCGGGACGTGTGTCTTTGAGGATGTAGCCACCTGCACCGGCGGCGAGCACCCCGAAGACCTCGTCGTCGTCACCGAAACTGGTGAGCACCAACACCGGCACGTCCGGTGCTCGCTCCTTGATCTGTCGGCACGCTTCGATCCCGCCGATGCCGGGCATCCTGAGATCGAGCAGCACAAGATCTACCCCGCCTTGTGCGACGGCCTCGACCGCCCCCTCACCATCGGCCGACTCGCCCACCACCACGATGTCCGGCTCGTTCTCGAGCAACATACGCAGCGCATACCTGACCAGCTCATGGTCGTCGGCGATGAACACACGTACGGAATCCATCAGTCCACCTCCAGCGGCAGCACCGCGCGGACGACCGTACCGGTGCCTGGCTCGCTCGATACTTCGAGCCACCCGCCCTCGGCGTCCATGCGCTCGCGCATGTTGCGCAGCCCTGCGCCGGTCCCTTCGAGTCGCCGCTGCGTCTCGCTGTGCGCGATGCCGTTGCCATCATCGCTGACCACGAGCGTCGCGAGCTCGGGTGCGTAGGCGATCCGCACGACGAGCCGCTGGCCACCCGAGTGCCGCACCGCGTTGCTCACCGCCTCTTTGGCGATCCGATACAGGCACGCCTCCTGCGACGGGCGGAGCGCCTGTGCCTCACCTTCGACCTCCACCGATCCCCGGACACCGCCGCCGCACGTAGCCTCGTGCACCCACGTCCGAACAGCCTCGACGAGTCCCAGCTCCTGAAGGTTCTTCGGCCGGAGATCGTAGACGAGACGGCGGAGCTCTCCCGCAGCCGCACCCAGCTGACCCTCGAGGTCCTCCAGCGTGCATCTCGCCTGGGCCGGGTCCTTCACGACCTGTCTCTTCGCCAGTTCGAGCCCGAGCGAGACCGAGAAGAGCGACTGCGATATCCCGTCATGCATCTCGCGCGCGATCCGCTCCCGCTCACTTGCCAGCATGGCGTGGCGGCCATCCTCCGCGAGCCGTGCGTTGGCGATCGAGACCGCGGCAAAGGCGCCGAGGATCGATAAGAACGCCGAGTGCTCGGGCAGGAGCGAGTGCCTGATCGAGTTGATCGCGATCAGCACGCCCAGGGGTTCGCCCTGCACCCGCACCGGTACAGCGAGCAGCCAAGCGCCCCGCTCCCGGTCGACATCGCACAGCAGGTTCCCATTACGGAACACGTCATCGGTGATGTCGGACAATCGCTGGCCCCACCATTCCTGGAGGTGGGTATCCCGCGCACCCCGCACGACCAGGGTCGTCTCATCAAGTGCCGATCCATCGGCGTATTCATCGACGAGGCAGACGGCGACCTTCTCGGCACCGGTGAACGACTTGGCCGCATCCACGATAGCGGCCAGCACGTCGTGCACAGAGCCTGCCGAGGAGATCGACTCTGAAACCGAGTCGAGCGCATCGACCAGAGCCTGCTGCGCTGATGGCGGACTTGGAACGAGGACGCGCTGACGCGCCCGGCCGCGGATCGGCCAGACCTTGCCGATGGTCGAGTGCAGGTGCCCCTGATCCCCCACGGTGCGTGCCCCCCTCTGCGCCGTCTGTACATTACTACCCAATGCACAGGGCGAGGAGCGCGGTGGGCTATCCTGCGGGCTCCTGATGTTCTGACAGCCAGGTGGCCACGGTGCGGATCGCGTCCATCCCCGGCGTGACCGGGTACGCGAACTCCTCACCACGTGCCAGCTGTTCCGGGATCCGCGCGACCGCGGTGTCGTACGGGATCTCGGCGATCAGCTCGAGGCCCTCGGCCGTCAAACGGTCCCGCAGACGCTGGGCGCCGTCGGCGGAGAGATCGGCTTTGTTGAGCACGACCGCGACGGGGATCTTGAATCGGCGGGCGAGCGTGACGAGCCGCATGAGGTCGTGCTCGCCGGAGATGGTCGGCTCGGTGACTCCGACGACGACGTCGGTGCCCGTGATAGCCGCGATCGCGGGGCATCCCACCCCCGGAGGACCGTCGATCCACATGCGGCCGATGCCGCGCTCGGAAGCCACCTCATCGGCCTGCCTGCGGACCTCGGTCACCAGCTTGCCGGAGAGGTCCTCGCCCGGAGCGAGCCTGCCGTAGACCATCGGCCCGATGCTCGACTCGGCCGCGATCACCTCGCCGGCCTGCGATCGCTCCATGGTGATGGCGTCGTGGGGGCACGTCGGGGTGCATGCGCCGCATCCCTCGCACGCCCAGGGATCGACCACGTACGTGCGCGTGCGGTAGTAGTCCTCATCAGGGCCGAGCGCATCGAAGCGGCACGCGGACGTACACGCGCCGCAGCCCCTGCAGCGCTCCGGGTCGATCACGGCCTTCAGGCCGCCAACGAACGGCTCCCGCGAGGCGGCATGTGCGCCGAGTGCGATGGGTAGGTTGGCCGCCTCCACGTCGCAGTCCGCAAGCGCGATGGGGGCGCCGCCGTCGCTGAGCAGCCGCGCGGTGAGGGCTGTGAGGGTGGTCTTGCCGGTCCCACCCTTTCCCGAGGCGAAGACGATCCGCTGCATCACGCATCCTCCTCTGCCAGGTCGCGCACCGCATGCCAGAGCCCGTCGAACCACCCGACGCCGTCCGGATGTCCATCGATGACGAGCCCGCCGGACGCGTACACCTCGGCGACACGACGATCGAACGGTATGCGTGCAAGCACGGGGATCCCCTCTCGCTCGCAGTATGCATCGACCTCGGAGGTGGCGCCGATGTCCCGGTTCACCACTACGCCGAGCGGGATACCCATCTCGCGACCCAGGTCGACCGCCAGCTCCAGGTCATGCAGGCCGAACGGTGTCGGCTCGGTCACCAGCACGAGCACGTCGGCATCGCGCATGGCGGCGACCGCCGCACAGGCGACGCCCGGCGGCGAGTCGAGCACCGTCAGGGGCTTGTGCAGGACGTCAGCCTGCCTGCGCGCCGCCCGGATGACGGTCGGGGTCTTCACCTCGCCGATGTCGAGCCTCCCCGTCACGACGTCGACCCCTGCGGGGGATGCGATGGACGCGGCCACACGACCCCACTCCACCTCGCCCACGCGGACCGGCTCCTCGCTCAGCGCACCCGGACGGCATACCTTCACGCATGCGCCGCAGTTGTGACACAGTTCGGGGAACACCATGACCGCGCCCCCGAGGATACGTATCGCTCCGTAGACGCAGGTCGCACGGCATGCCCCGCACAGGGTGCACGTATCCGCATCGACGACCGGCAGCGGCACCGTCACCTCACGCACCTGCGGCTCGGCGGGCGCCAGGAACAGCGCATCGTTCGGAGCGTCGGCATCGCAGTCGACGAGGGTCACCGGTGATCCCGCGCGGGCCGCGGCGACCGCCAGATTCGTGGCCACGAGCGTCTTGCCCGTGCCACCCTTCCCCGACGCGATAGCGACGGTAAGTCGGCCCACAATGGATCGCGCGTTCACGGTCATGATCTAGTGGCCGCCGCAGACGGCCGAGGGGTCGATGACCTCCACCGAGCCTGCGGCCACCAGCTGCGCGATGGCGCCCACCACGGGGACCTGCGTGTCGAAGTACACCGTGATGCCAGCATCGTTGAAGCCCGCGAGAGGGCGTCCGCCGATGCCCGCGACGACGAGCGCATTGACACCTTCGCCGGCAAGCAGGTTGACGGGGCGCAGGCAGCCGCCCTCCTCGTGCGGTGGATTTGCGACCACCCTCGTGGCAACGATGGCGCCATCTTCGATCTCGACGACCGTGAAACAGTCGCACCGCCCGAAATGCCCCGAGCGCTCGGATTCGAGTCCACCCGTACCGTTGGAGGGCACTGCCAGCACGATCCGTCCGTTGTCAGTCATAGCGATACCTTTCTGTCAGCCAGCGTCAGCCGGCGTGTGCCTCTCCTGCCTCGGTCAGCTGCTCGAGCTCACCGGCCACGACCGCCGCGACCGCTTCACGGACCGTGCGGCCGATGCCGCTGTATCCGGGGATGCCGGCGGTGCCGAGCGCCTTGAACGCGTTCGGGCCGAGATGGCCGGTGACGACTGCCGCCGCCCGGCGGTCCGACACGAGTTCGGCCGCGCCGATGCCCGCGCCACCCATCGCGTTCTTGTTCGCGTTGTTATCGATCGCCTCGAACTCTCCCGTCTCGCTATCGACCACGAGAAGGTAAAGCGCCCGCCCGAAGTGGGAATCGACCCTGTCCTCGAGTGTGGGACCGAGCGCGGATACCGCTACCTTCATCACTGCCTCCCTTTCGATGTACCGGCCTGTGCCGGTGGCTTCACGTTCCTCACGACATCGATCAGCACGTCGAGCGTGCGGCGACGTTCCTCGAGATGCACCATCCAGTGCGCGAGCAGGGCGCGTCCGTCCGATGTGATGCGATACGAGCGGCGCTGAGGGCCTGAGTCGCCCTCCTGCCACTGCGAGGTGACGAATCCGTCCTCCTCGAGCCGACGCAGGATGCGGTACAGACCGCCCGCGTCGGGCACGACCTCTCCGGCGGTCATCTCCTCGATCGCGCGGGCGAGATCGTAACCGTGCCCTTCGGACACCGAGAGCGCTGCGAGCAGGGCGGGCTCCACGTATGCTCCTCTGCCGCCTGCAGTACCACGACGGGTGCCATCGCCTGACTCACAGCAACGGCGGGGCCTGCAGCCGCCTGCTGCCTGCTGGTCGACTCGCTCATCTGATGCCGTGTCCACAGGACGCTCTCCTCTCACGCTAACTAACTGTATAGAACATATAGCAGACTTGGTCAATATCCGGACGCGAATGGAGCGCCCTCTGAAGAGGGCGCTCCACGGTTCACTCCTGCCCTGCCGGGATGGTCCCCGGGCCGCCTGCTACGCGGGACTCGCCGCGTCCTCGGCTGGCGGTACCGGCACGTCCACGATCGGTCGATCGTCGACTGGCGCTTCGGGCTCCGGCTCCGGCTCCGGGTCGCTTCCGCCCTGCGCGGCGATGTCCGCCTCCTGCCGCTCCTTGAACTCCGCCCAGGTGCCCTCGAGCAGCGCCTCAAGCTCGTCTTTGTCCACGGTCTCCCGCTCCACGAGCACGTCGGCCATGAGATCAAGCTGCTCGCGCCGCTCGGTCAAGATACGGTGCGCCGTGTCGTACGACTCGTCGATCAGACGACGCACCTCCTTGTCGATCTCGAAGGCGATCTCCTGCGAGTAGTTGGGTGTGGCCGAGAAGTCACGGCCGAGGAACACCTCATGCTGCCCCTCGCCGAGCGTCATCGGCCCGAGTTTCTCCGACATGCCGAACTGCGTGACCATCTGCCTCGCGAGCTTGGTCGCGCGCTCGATGTCATTGCTGGCGCCCGTGGTGATGTCACCCATCGAGATGGCCTCGGCGACACGACCACCGAGCATCATCGCGATGTCGTCGAGCATCTCGCCGCGACTCGAGAGGAACTTGTCCTCCACGGGCAGAGCGAGAGTGTATCCGAGCGCCCGACCGCGGCTGATGATGCTGATCTTGTGGATGGGGTCGGTGTTGGGGAGCACGTGGCCCACGAGCGCGTGACCCGACTCGTGATACGCGATGATCCGCTTCTCGTGCTCGGAGATGATACGGCTCTTCTTCTCGGGACCGGCGATCACGCGCTCGATGGCGTCCTCGAGTTCCACCATGTCGATCTCCTTCTTGCCGTGACGCGCGGCCAGAAGCGCCGCCTCGTTCACGAAGTTCGCAAGATCGGCTCCGGTGAAACCCGGGGTCCGGCGTGCGAGGACCTCGAGGTCGATCTCCTTGCCGAGCGGCTTGCCGCGCGTGTGGATCCTCAGGATCTCGTGTCGACCCTTGAGATCAGGGCGATCCACCAGGATCTGACGATCGAAGCGGCCGGGGCGCAGCAGCGCCGCGTCCAGGACGTCCGGCCGGTTGGTGGCCGCCATGATGATGACGTTGTCCTTGATGTCGAAGCCGTCCATCTCTACGAGCAGCTGGTTCAGCGTCTGCTCCCGCTCGTCATGCCCGCCGCCGAGACCGGCGCCGCGCATGCGGCCCACAGCATCGAGCTCATCGATGAAGACGATGCACGGGCTTGCCGCCTTGGCCTGCTCGAACAGGTCGCGGACACGGCTGGCGCCCACACCCACGAACATCTCCACGAAATCAGAGCCGGAGATGGTGAAGAACGGCACTCCTGCCTCACCAGCCACGGCACGCGCCAGGAGCGTCTTACCGGTCCCCGGAGGGCCGACGAGCAGCACACCCTTCGGGATCTTGGCGCCGAGCGCCTGGAACTTGCCCGGATTGGCGAGGAACTCCTTGATCTCCTCGAGCTCCTCGACCGCCTCGTC